>JBGSNB010000040.1:0-7949 GCA_041739835.1 Parvularculaceae bacterium
TTTGGGGCGCCCACTGCCCCGGCGTCATGTCGATGGCGCGTTCGACCGACCCAAACAGCGCCAACAGCCAGTTCTTCCTTGTCATCGGCGACGCGCGCACCAGTCTCGACAAGCGGTATACGGTGTGGGGGTGGATCGTCGACGGCATGCTGAGCGCGCGGCGCATCGAACGCGGCGAGCCGCCCAAACGCCCGACGCCGATCGTGCGTATGCGGATCGCCAGCGACCTGCCGGAAGCGGAGCGGCCGAAAATCGAAGTGATGAAATCCGACAGCCCGGCGTTTCTGAAATTCCTCAAGGACGCCGGTTATGTCGACGACACCGGCTTCGTCAAAGACCTTTGCGACATCAAGCCGCCGCGGCGGATCAAGGGGCAAATCCAGCTATGACTGAGAAGATGATCCTGACGCTCGACACCGGCGCGGTGACGATCGAGCTTTTCCCCGATAAGGCGCCCCTGCATGTGGCGCGCATCCGGGAACTCGCGGATTCAGGCTTTTACGACGGGTTGAAACTGCACCGCGTCATTGAAGGCTTCATGGCGCAGATGGGGTGCCCCAAGGGCAACGGCACCGGCGGCTCCGGCAAGAAACTCCCGGCCGAATTCAACGAGGTCAGCCACCAGCGCGGCGTCTGTTCGATGGCGCGTTCGTCCGACCCGAACAGCGGCGACAGCCAATTCTTCATCTGCTTCGACGACGCTTCGTTCCTCGACCGCAAATACACGGTCTGGGGCCAGGTCATCGACGGCATGGAGAACGTAGACAAGACCGCCCGCGGCGAGCCGCCGAAGAACCCGTCGAAAATTGTGACGTTCAGAACAGCGGTGTAGGAGGGCGCGATGTCTCCCAATTCTTTTTCCGACTGGCGGCGCGCATGGATCGATGCGCATGACGCGGGCGTCACGATCATGATGCGCGCGCTTGAGTTCCAGCGCGCGCTGCTAAAGGGCGGCTGGACCGGCGGTCCTGAATCGCAAGCGGAGACGCCAGAAAAGATTGTCGCGGCGCGGCAGGAGCTTGCAACTGCGGCGTCCGCTTCGCTGCGCGCGATCGCGACGCCGAAATCGGCAGAAATGACGACCGACCGCGCTGCGGCGCCGGCGTCGAGTAAGGCCCGAAGCAAAGCCAAGCTGCGGACGCCCGTGGCGAAGAAGCGCAGGTCGGCCAAAAAGGCGAAAAAAGTCCTGCGGCGCAGGAGATAGTGGAGGCGCTTCTTCGGCTGATCGTGCGACGGCGTTCGAATTTTTCGCCTTTAAACGCCACTAAACGCGGTGACGATCAAAACGGCGCCGCGCGCGCGATGAGCGCGGCTTCGTCGATCAATGCCTCCGTCGCGCCATAGCCATAGCTGCGCGTTTCAGGATCGAGCCGGGCGTTGCAGAAGGCGTCGAAGACGTAATCGGGCGCGACGCCATATAGCGCCGCTCCCTGCAAGGCGAGACCCACATCTTCCGCGAAGGCGCGCGCTGAACTTTCGTTAAGCGCGCCCGGCTCCAGCCATTCGGTGAGGCGCCTGGCGCAGCGGTCGAAATGGCCATTGGCGCCTTGCGATTTCATGATGTCGGCGACGACCGCTTCGAGGCTGTCCGGCTCGCGACCGACGGCGCGCAGCACGTCGAGCGCGATGACGTTGCCGCTGCCTTCCCAGATCGCGTTCAACGGCGCGGCGCGGAAATAACGCCCCATCACGCCTTCCTCGATGAAGCCGGCGCCGCCATGACATTCTAGCGCTTCATAGACGAAACCCGGCTGGCGCTTGCAGGTCCAGTATTTCGCGATCGGCGTCGCAAGGCGCATGTACGCGGCCTCTTCCTCGTCGTCCGCCGCATGATCGAAGCTGCGCGCGACGCGAAAGGCGAGTGCTGTCGCCGCTTCGCTGTCGATCGCGAGATCGGCGAGCACGCGCGTCATCGCCGGCTGGTCGATCAGTTTTTTCTGAAAGGCGCTGCGATGCTCCGTATGCCAGAGCGCCTGCGCCAGCGCGGCGCGCATGCCGCTCGCCGAGCCGACGATGCAGTCAAGCCTGGTGTGCTGCACCATGTCGATGATGGTCCTGACGCCGCGGCCGGGGGCACCGACAATTTCGGCATAGGCGCCGTGATATTCGATTTCGGACGAGGCGTTGGCGCGATCGCCGAGCTTGTCTTTCAACCGCATCACCTGCATCGCATTGCGCTCGCCATTCGGCTTCCAGCGCGGCACGAGAAAACAGGTGAGCCCTTCATCGAGATAGGCGAGCGTCAGGAACGCGTCGCACATCGGCGCCGAGCAGAACCACTTATGGCCGTGCAGCAGGTAGTGTTCGCCCTGAAGCTCCGCCCGCGTCGTATTCGCCCGGACGTCCGAGCCGCCCTGCTTCTCGGTCATCGCCATGCCGATGGTGACGCCTTTCTTGTCGGCGGCGGGGATGAAGCGCGGGTCGTAGACCGCGGCGGTCGCGCGCGGAACCCAGTCGCGCGCCACGCGGTCCTCATGCATCAGCGCCGGGATCGCGGCATAGGTCATCGACATTGGACAGCAGACGCCGCCCTCCGCCTGTCCCATCAGGAACAGCAGCGCCGAATGCAGGACATGGCCCGCGTGATCTGCCGTCCACGCGCCGGCGGCGACGCCGGCGCCAATCCCCATCTCCATCAGCGAATGATAGGAAGGATGAAACTCCACCTCATCGAGGCGGTGACCATAACGGTCGAAGCTCTTGAGCTGCGGCGTGAATTTGTTCGCAAGCTGCGCCCATTCCAGGACTTCCGCCGAGCCGCAACGCCCGCCAAAGGTCGTCAGGCGCTCTTCATGCGAGTCGCCGCCTGCCGCCTCGACGGCGCCGATCAGCGCCGCGTCATTGTCGAACAGGTTGATATTCTCAAAGGGCGGCGGCTGGTTCGTCACCTCATGCGTCTGGAGGCTGGCGCGGGGGCGGTGATGGGCCATCATCGGCTCCTTCGGGCTGATTGGCCCAACAGGTTGATTTCCTTGCCTTTTACGCGGGGTGCGCAAGAGTGAGCGCGCATTCTATCCCGGTTTGTCGGGCAAGCGTAGAATCTTTGGCGTCAGGAGGATTTATGGCTGACCCAAATCTCGTCGATTTCGTGAAGGCGGCGCTGGAGCGCGGTGAACCGCGCGCGCGCATCAAGGAGGTCCTCGCCAAGGCCGGCTGGCCCGACGATCAGGTCGACAGCGCGGTCGCGGCCTTCGCCGAGGTCGATTTTCCCGTGCCGGTGCCGCGTCCGCGCAGCTACGGATCGGCGCGCGAGGCGTTCTTGTACATCGTCTATTTCTCGTTGCTCGGCCTCATCGCCGGCAACACCGGCGGGCTCGCCTTTGCCTTCATCGATCATCAGCTCACGGACCGGCTGGCGACGGACCCCTATGCCGGCGCATTTGCGGCGACGGGCATGCGCTGGTCAGTCGCTTCGCTGCTTGTCGGGTTTCCGATTTTTCTGTTCCTCGGCGCACGGCTCGCCGCGAAGAAACGCCAGGACCCGGAGCGACGCCGCAGCCGCGTTCACGCCTGGCTCACCTATGTCACGCTGATTTTCGCGGCGGGCGCGCTGATCGGCGACCTTGTGGCGGTCGTCTTCCAGTTCCTCAATGGCGAGCTTGGCGCGCGCTTCATCGCCAAAGCGGGCGTCGTCGGCGTCATCTCGGCGGCGATTCTCTGGAATTATTCGCGCGATGTCGAACGCCATTCCTCGCGGGCGGATCTTGCGGGGAGGGCGCTCGCGATTGTCGCGATGTTTGTCGTCGGCGCTCTGGTCGCCTGGGCATTCTCGATCGTCCGGAGCCCCTATTCGGCGCGTCTTCAGATGGCCGACGAACAGCGCCTCAACGGCCTGATCGAAACGACGCGGCTTGTCGACTGCCATTACACTTATGCCGGCGCTTTGCCCGAAAGCCTTGAACAGATGGGGCCCTATCTCAGCGATCGCGCGCAGCGCCTGCCCGCGGCGGACGGGTGCGCAAATCTGACCCCGACGGATCCGCTCACCGGCGCTTATTACGCCTATCGCGTTCTCGACGAGGACTCGTACGAATTATGCGCCGCTTTCGATGTCGGCTGGCCGCAGGAGGAGGGCACCGCGCGCGAATGGCGGCCTGGCGGGTATTTTTCTTACCCAACAGGTCTTGAACGCCGCACGCTGCTGAAACCCGCGACGCCCGGAGAGGCCTGCTTTGCGATCGACGCAATCAGGTTCGAAACGGTGGCGCCCGCGCAATAGCGTCGGAAAAAAGTGTCGTCCGATTTCACTCAGCCGGGAAGCTGCCGCTACGTCTTAGGGTAAGGCGCGTTGCGGGTGCGGCGGGATGGCCATGCGCAAGTCAAGATCAGTTTCGTGATCAACAGGGCGGGCGACAACCGGCGGTCGCCTGCGCGCTTCATTCTCCAATATGCCGGTCGATGAAACGGATGGACTCCTCCAGCATGCGGATCCGGGTTTCCGCTCTGCTGAGCCAATGATCCTCGCCTTCTAGCGGAACATAGGTGACGTTCTTGCCCGCGCGCTCCAGGGCGCCTTTCATGGTTCGCGACTGGATTTCTGGCACAACGACATCGTCCTTTCCATGCAGTAGCAGCACAGGCGCATTAATCGCCTTTGCGTTTCTCGCCGGGCTAGCCTCCCTGAGAGCTGCGGCGTCATCCGAGCGACGTCCGATCCGGACGCCCCAGAAGCTTTCGTCGTCGCGATCGCGCTCGAGGAGGTCGAGCAAATCGTAAACCCCGTTGACGCCGACAGCGCATGCGTAAAGTTCGGGAGAACGCATGGCGCCGGCAAGCGCGGCGTATCCCCCATAACTCGCACCGACGATGCAAATCCGGCGCTTATCGACAATCCCTTCGCCGACCAATTTTTCGACGCCCTCGGTGATATCGTCCTGCATCTTGCCGCCCCATTCGCGAAACCCCGCCTCAAGATAGGCGGCGCCATAACCGGACGAACCGCGAAAGTTCGGCTGGTAGACCGCATAGCCGCGACTGGCGTAAAAATGCGCCCACCAGTCGAAGGCTTGGCTGTCGCGCGCTGCGGGGCCGCCATGCGGCAGCACGATCAGCGGCAAATTGCGTGCGTCACGGTTGATCGGCGTCGTAAGATAGCCCGGAATCAGCAGCCCGTCAGCAGCGCGATAGTCGAACTTTTCGGTCCGGCCGAATCTCGTGCCGCCGAGCTGGCTGTAGGCTGTCGCCAAAGACTCAAGTGTCGCGCGTTTGGCTTCAAATAGGAAATATTCGCCAGCCCGGTCCGCAAATCGAACGAAAATGACGGCGCGTGATCGATCTCTCGTCCATGACGTGATTGTCGGACGGCCATCCGGAAACTTTCGTTCGAGCGTCTTCTGGAACCGTTGGTCTTCTTCATCGAAAAAAACTGTTTCGGAGAAATCCCCAACATATCGGATGCCGATGGCGGACGCCGTGTTCGGGTCGTAAACCACATCGCTGACGTCATACTTTTCGTCTTGAAAAAGCGTTTGCGAAAACTCGGCTCTCTCGGGGGCATACAAGTGCGCGCCGATCGTGTCTGCGCTGCGCCGTGACGTCGCGATCAGCGAACGGCCGTCATCAGCAAGAGACCACAACCGAATCTTGGAGCCGTCCGATTTCGCCTCTCTGATGACCGCGCGCGGCGTAAACCCCTTTCCGTCTTCGCTCCTGACAAGAATTGTGCGTTCTTCGCGATCATAGTCCCAATCCGATCTGATGATCGGTTCTCCGCGTTCGTTCACCACCCATTCATCCGTATTCCAATTTCCGGATGCAATGCGCGAAGCCGCGCCAGTTACGATATTCGCCTTGAAAAGCTCATATCCTCCGGACGCGCCGGCGCGCCAATTCGAGATTACGACATTTTCAGGGTCATCCGGCAACGTCGCAAGCAGGCGGCCGGCGCCGTATGTGAAATCGAAAACGCTCTCGCTGCGGAACAGCATCGAGACTTACTCGCTTGACGGAGAAATCGCGACCCATCTCCAATACTCGCCCTGCTTTTTGTGATTCGAGACCAGCAGCAGCACATGCTCGTCGCTCACCCAGACAAGATCGCGGGCCTTTGCTTTGCCTACCAGCGTGACGCGCGGCGAGCGGTCCGGTTGATCAAGAAAATAAAAAACGACAGCAGTCATGCCGGAATCGTTCTGCAGGACCGCGATCACTTTACCGTCTGGGGATATTTCAACGTCGGAGACGGAGGGAAGAGCGCCAAACAGCGCGGGCTCGGTCGGGGCCTCTCCTGCGCCCGCCAGCGCAGCTGCAGAACTGAACTGCGTCGCCATCAACGTTGCCGCGACGCCAAAGATGACTCTCTTCAGCATCGCTGTCGTCTCCAGTCGCGCAATTCCGGGGAGTTCCGATTTTATCCCGATCGGCCCGTGACGAAATACGGTCGGATGACCGTCCGCCAGCCAAGGCGTTGCCCGAGCCGAGATCATGGTGCTCCCCCACCCGCCAATATGCGGCGATGAAACGGATATACCCGGCATTCGCCGGGTGACCGGTATCGCAACCTCAGAATGTGCGATTAAGGCTTCGTCTGCAAGAGCGCCGCCAGGCTGCAGCGCACCGGAGAGGGGGGCTGGAAGGGCAGCACGCGCGAAGGCCGATCGCCGCGCATGGGGATGGCCCCGCGCGGGCTCAGATCTCGAGATCGAGCAGCGCCGACAATTCCCGGATCGCCGGCGTCACGTCGCCGAAGGGGACCTTGATCGTCGTCATGCCGATCGCTCGCGCCGGCTTCAGATTGACGCCGAGATCGTCGAGAAAAACGCAGGCGCGCGCGGGCAGGGCGAGCGCTTCCAGCATCATCTCGTATATGCGCGGCTCGGGTTTCCTGACGCCGACCTTCGAGGATTCGATGACGTGATCGAAATCCCCGAAAATCGCCGCAAGACTGGCGCTGCGGTCCGCCTCGCGCGGCGAACCGTCGGATTCGATCGACGGGAAATTGTTGGTGATGCAGCCGGTCTTGTAGCCGGCGCGCTTCACGGCGCCGAGCGCGGCGATCATTTCCGGCTTGAGCGCGACATCGAGCATCTGCGCGAAGTCGCGGCCGCGGATCTCATGCCCCGCGGCGCGCGTCTCCGCGGCGAAAAGGTCGTCGAATTCCGCGACGCCGATCTCGCCGCGCTCAAAGCGCGCAAAGGCGCCGTCATGAAGCCGCGACTTGATCACCCCGCCGATAAAGCGGTGCGGCAGGCCGCGCCTGCTTTCGTAAATGGCGAAGTTCTCGACTGGCGACGTTGTGAAAACGCCGCCGAAGTCGAAGATGACCGCCGCGAACCGGCGATCCTTCATGCGCCGCGCGGCTTCATGCCGAAGCGTTTGACGACCGCCTTGTCGACCATCCGCCTCGGCAGGATATTCGGCAGCGTCCACATCGCGAATTTGCTGCGCAGGATCGGATAGCGCGTTCTTGGCTTGGCGGCGGTGAGGATATGAAGCGCAAGCGCGCCGACATCTTCAGCGTCGAGGCCCGCGGCGCCAAAGGTCTTCATCATGTCGCGCATGCCGGCGATATAGCCGTAATATTCGGTGTTCTTGTAGCGATCCACGTCAATTTCGTCCGCTTTCGACCAGATCGGCGTGCGGATGGCGCCGGGCCCGATGATGATGACGTCGATGCCGTGAACGATCAGCTCGCGGCGAAGGCTCTCCGACAACGCTTCAAGCGCATGCTTCGACATCGCATAGGGCGACATGAAGGGCGAGGCGATCTTGCCGGCGACTGAGCTCATATTGACGATGCGCCCCGGCGCGCCGGTCCGCGAATGATCGGCGCCGAGCATCGGCAGAAACGCCTGCGTGACGCGGATCGGCCCATAGACATTGATGTCCATCTGCCGTTTCAGATCGTCGAGGTCGAGATAGGCGACCGGCCCCGCGACGGCGACACCTGCATTGTTGACCAGCGCGTCCAGCGTCCGGCCGGCGAGCGTCGCATCGACCGTCGCCGCCGC
>JBGSNB010000044.1:0-1902 GCA_041739835.1 Parvularculaceae bacterium
CGCTTCCGCGATCAGCCGGTCGCTTTCTCCGGCGAACGCCGAAACCACCGCGACGACTTTGCGACCCTCGCGCGCATGGCGATAGATCTCGGTCGCGACCGACGCGAGATCGTCCGGCGTCCGCAAAACCGACGAGCCGAACTTCAGGACGACGATCGCCACCGCCGGCGCCGCATCATTGGCGGGCGACGCGGCGACCTGTTCAACTTCAGCACGCATGGGCTTCACTCTGTTTTCGAAAATAGGAAACGGGCGCCGGAGCCGGCGCGGCGACGCTGTCAAGGGCGGAAAAGAGATCGCGAATGAGGTCTTGCGCATGCTCAAGGCCGATCGAGAACCGCGCGAGGCGCGCGCTGATCCCGGCTTTGGCGCGCGCCTCGGCGGTCATCGACGCATGGGTCATGGTCGCCGGCGTGCAGACAAGGCTTTCAAAGCCGCCAAGCGATTCGGCGATGGTGAAAATTTCGAGCGCGCGCAGGACGCCGACGACATCGACGCCGTCCGCGAACTCGACGCTCAGCATCGCGCCGAAGCCTTTTTGCTGACGGCGCGCGATCTCGTGTCCCGGATGCGCGGCAAGGCCCGGATAATAGACGGTCGCGACGCGCTCATCGGTGGCAAGCGCGGCGACGACGGCGCCGGCGGTTTCCTGCTGGCGTTCGATCCGCGGAAACAAGGTGCGAAGCCCGCGCAAGGTCAGGAAACTGTCGAACGGCGCGCCGGTGACGCCGGTGCAGTTCGCCCACCAGGCGAGCTCATCGCCAAGGGCCTTGTCGCGCGCGAGAACCGCGCCGCCGACGACATCGCTGTGCCCATTGATGTATTTCGTCGTCGAGTGAACGACGAGATCGCAGCCGAGCGACAAGGGTTGCTGCAACGCCGGCGACAGGAACGTGTTGTCGGCGACGACGATCGCGCCCGCCTCATGCGCCGCTGCGGCGACCGCCGCGATGTCGGTGATCCGCAGCAACGGGTTACTCGGCGTTTCGATCAGGACGAGTTTCGGCTTGCGGCGGAGCGCCGCCGACAGCGCGTCGGGGTCGGTCTGATCGACGAACGCGACTTCGAAATGGCCGCGCCGCGCGCGCGCCGACAACAGGCGGAAAGTGCCGCCGTAACAATCATGCGGCGCGATGACGAGATCGCCAGGATTGACGAGATTGAGCGGCAGGTCGACCGCCGCCATGCCGGACGCTGTAATGACGCCGCGCGCAGCTCCTTCAAGATCGGCGAGCGCGCGCTCCAGTTCGCTGCGCGTCGGATTGCCTGAACGCGAATAATCGAACGCCGGCTTTTCTTCCGGGTCGCGCCAGCCATAGGTCGCGGAAAGATGCACCGGCGGGGACACGCCGCGATAGGTCGGATCGCCGGCGACGCCGGCCGCGGCGACAAGCGTTTCCGGGCGGAATTTCTGGGTCATGGACGCAATTCCTCGATAAATGACTTGATGACGGGACCAATGATCGCCGCGTCCTTCAGGAACGCGTCATGGCCGTAAAGGGATTGGAAGGTGAAGCAGGCGCCGTCCGCAACGCGCGCCGCGAGGCGCTTCACATCGGCTTCCGGCACCAGCCGGTCGCTCGCCGGCGCAATGAACAGCGCCCGTGTCCTGATGCGCGCGGGATCGATCGCATGGCGGTCGATCGAATCGGACAAGGTCAGATAGCGCTCGCCGGACATCCGGTATGCATCGCCGCGGGCGATCAGGTAATCGCAGACCGCATAGGGATCGCCCGCTTTTTCGCCTGGCGCATGGGCGAAGCGCTCGGCGAATTCTTCCGGCGTACGATACGTCGTCATGGCGATCTGCCGCGCCAGCGACACGCCCTCCTCGGGGGCGCCCATGCGGCGCGCAAAATCGATGATCCGGCGCTGCACGCCGCGCAGCGCCGTCGCCGCCGG
>JBGSNB010000071.1:0-2304 GCA_041739835.1 Parvularculaceae bacterium
GTCGCGGCGGAGGCGATGCGGCTCGGCTTGCCGGATCCGACGCTCGTGCGCCTGCATGACGCGCCGATCGGCGATGTCTGGCTGCGCGATACCGGGCCGATCTTTGTCGAGGACGGCGCGATCGGCCTCAACGCCAGCGCGTTTCGATTTAACGGCTGGGGTGAAAAATATCAGTTGCCGGAAGATGACCGGATCGCGGATATCCTCGCCGAACGCGCCGGCGCGCGGCTCCGTCGCTTCGAAGGGCTGGTCGCCGAGGGCGGCGCGCTGGAGGTCGATGGCGAGGGCGCCTGCATCACGACCCGGCAATGCCTTCTGAACAAAAATCGTAATCCGGCCCTGAGCGAGCGCGATGTCGAGGCGGTGCTGAGAGAAGCGATCGGCGCCGACAAGATCATCTGGCTCGACGAAGGAATGATCGGCGATCATACCGACGGTCACGTGGACAACATCGCCCGCTTCATCGCGCCCGGAAAAGTCGCCTGCATGAAGGCCAGCGGCAATGACGACCCCAATGCGAAAATCTTCGCCGCGATCAGAAAGACGCTGGAGGCGTCAACCGACGCCGCAGGCCGCCCGCTCGAAGTGATCGAATTGCCTTCGCCCGGCAGAACGTTTTTCGACGGCAAGGTGGTTCCCGCCAGCCACATGAATTTCTACATCGCCAATCAGTCACTGGTGATGCCTTCCTATGGCGGCTTGACCGGAGAAGACGAAACGGCGCTCGAGTGTCTCGAAATCCTTGAACGCCATGTCGAACGCCCGCATTTTTATGCGATCGATTCCTCGCACCTCCTGTCCGGCGGCGGCTCATTTCATTGCATCAGCCAGCAACAGCCAAGGCGGGCATGACCGCGCAACGCGGCAAGCGCGATAGTTTGGCGCCGGCACGCAATTTCCACAGCCATGCGCCGGCAGGCCTTAGCGACGCAGAAGCGCAAAGGCGGCTCGCCGCCGAGGGCTACAACGAGCTGCCGCATGGCGGGCGACGATCGACGCTCAAAATCATCGGCGAGGTCCTGCGCGAGCCCATGCTGGCGTTGTTGATCGCCGGCGGCGTCATCTATTTCCTGCTCGGGGACCGCACGGAAGCGATTCTGCTGCTCGCCTTCGCCTCCCTCTCCGTCATCATAACTGTCGTCCAGGAAGCGCGCACCGAACGCGTGCTGGAAGCGCTCCGGGATCTGACGAGCCCGCGCGCGCTGGTCATCAGGGACGGCGCGCGGAGACGGATCGCTGGCAGAGAGGTCGTTCGCGGCGATTTTATCGTGCTGGCGGAAGGCGACCGCGTGCCGGCGGATGCGCAGCTGCTTGAGGCAAGTCATCTCCAATCGGATGAATCGCTCCTGACCGGCGAGTCTCTTGCTGTCGACAAAATCGTCGATGGAAGGGTCTACGCCGGCGCCATGGTTGTTCGCGGCGCGGGGCTTGCGGAAGTGACCGCGACCGGCGCGCGGAGCGAAATCGGCAAGATCGGGACTTCGCTTCATGCGCTCGATTTTGAGCCGCCGCGGATGCAGTCGGAAATGCGCCGTCTCGTCAGGATTTTCGGCCTCATCGGCGGCGCGGCGAGCATTGCGGCGATCCTGCTTTATGGGTTTTTGCGCGGCGGCTGGCTTGATGCGCTGCTCGCCGGCATTGCGCTTGGCATGTCGATGCTGCCGGAGGAGTTTCCCGTCGTCCTCACCGTTTTCATGGCGATGGGCACATGGCGGATATCGCGCGCCCGCGTTCTGACGCGCAAAGCGGCGGCGATTGAATCGCTGGGCGCGGCAACAGTACTGTGTACCGACAAAACAGGGACGCTGACAGAGAACCGGATGAGCGTCGCCGCGCTGGTCTCACGTGACGGCGAGACTTTTGATCTGCGGGGCGAAAATCGCGCCGCGACCGCGCCATGGTCGAGAGCGTTGATAGAACACGCGGCGCTCGCAAGCGCTCCGGACCCGTTTGATCCGATGGAGAAGGCGTTTCACGCGCTCGCAAAGGAAGCGTCCGTCGACCTTGCCGGCTACGACCTCATTCGGACCTATGGCCTCGAGACGGACTTGCTGGCGGTGACGCAGGCGTGGCGCGTCGAGCCCGGAAAACTGGCGATAGCCGCCAAGGGAGCGCCCGAGGCGATATTGTCGCTCTGCAATGTCGCCGAAGCGCGACGGCGCGAAATATTGGCGGCGGCGGACGTCATGGCGGGCGAGGGGCTGCGCGTGCTCGCTCTCGCTAAGGCCGAAACGCTTGACGACGACTTGCCTCAGTCGCCGCGCGCGCTCTCGTTTGAATATGTCGGCCTCGCGGGCCTTGCCG
>JBGSNB010000073.1:0-7824 GCA_041739835.1 Parvularculaceae bacterium
CGCATGCAGGCTTGGGCGGGGCAGGCGGCGCGGCTTGCCAGGGCCCGGCCGGCATCGGAACTGGCATCGACCATATGGCGCGACGCGCTCGCGCTTCTGGAATAGGCGGCGCCAGTGAAGAAGGGCGACCTTGCAGACAAACCGGTGAAGGACCTTTCGGCGGAGGAGGCCGGAGCGGAGTTGTTGCGCCTTGCGCACGTCATCGCCAAGGCGGACGAGGCCTATTACGGCCAGGACCGCCCGGTGATGACGGACGCGGAATATGACGCGCTGTATCGCCGCAACGCGCTCATCGAACGGGAATTTCCGAAACTGAAACGCGCGGATTCGCCTTCGGCGCGCGTCGGCGCCGCGGCCTCGACGAAATTTGAGAAAACAGAACATGCAAAGCCGATGCTGTCGCTCGACAATGCCTTCAGCGACGAGGATGTCCGCGAGTTCGATGCGCGCATCCGCAGATTCTTGAAGCTCGACGCCGAAGCGCCGCTTGCCTTCACGGCGGAGCCGAAAATCGACGGGCTGTCGCTCAATCTTCGCTATGAAGACGGCGCGCTGACGGTCGCGGCGACGCGCGGCGACGGCGCCGTCGGCGAGAATGTCACCGCGAATGCGCTGACGGTCGGCGACATTCCAAGGGCGCTGAAGAAGGCGCCGGCGATACTTGAAGTGCGCGGCGAAATCTATATGTCGCACCGCGATTTTGCTGCGCTGAACATGGGACTTGAAGCGGCGGGAGAGGAAGCCTTCGCCAATCCGCGCAACGCCGCGGCGGGATCGCTGCGCCAGATCGACGCCGCGATCACCGCGTCGCGCCCTCTGCGGTTCCTCGCCTATGGGTGGGGCGACTTGTCGGCGCCGCTCGCCGGGACCCAGCTGGAAAGCGTCTGGAAATTGAAAGCGCTCGGATTTCAAACCAATCCGCTGCTGAAACGGTGCGAAACGATCGACGGCATGCTGGCGCATTATAAAGCGATCGAGGACCAGCGCGCGTCGCTCGGCTATGACATTGACGGCGTCGTCTACAAGGTCGATCGACTTGATTATCAAGAGCGCCTCGGTTTCGTGTCGCGGTCCCCGCGCTGGGCGGTCGCGCATAAATTCCCGGCGGAGAAAGCGACGACGGTGCTCGAGGCGATCGACATTCAGGTCGGTCGCACCGGGGGCGCTGACGCCGGTCGCGCGGCTGAAACCCGTGACGGTCGGCGGCGTCGTCGTGTCGAACGCGACCTTGCACAATCAGGATGAGATCGAGCGCAAGGACATCCGCGTCGGCGACACGGTCGTCATCCAGCGCGCCGGCGACGTCATCCCGCAGATTGTCGAAGTCATCAAGGAGAAGCGGCCGCGCGGCTCGGAGCCCTATGCGTTTCCGCAAGCCTGTCCGGTCTGCGGCAGTCACGCGGTGCGCGAGGACGATGAAGCGGTCCGCCGCTGCACAGGCGGCCTCATCTGCCCGGCGCAGGCGGTCGAGCGCCTGCGCCATTTCGTGTCGCGCAACGCGATCGACATCGAAGGGCTCGGCGAGAAACAGATCGAGGCGTTGTTTGCGGAAAAGATCATCGCCGAGCCTGCCGATATTTTCACGCTGGAGACGCGCCACAATGAAAACGCCATCGACCTATTCACCTACAAGGAAAAGAAGGACGGGACGAAGACGCCGACAAACCTCAAATCCGTCGAAAATCTCTTTGCCGCGATCAATGACCGCCGCGCGCCAGCGCTCGACCGCTTCATCAACGCGCTCGGCATGCGCCATATCGGCGAGACCAACGCGCGGCTTTTCGCCAGCCACTACATGACGTTTGACGCGTTTCAGGCGGCGGCGACCGCCGCGGCCGAAGAGGGGCCTGCCTATGACGACATGCTGTCGATCGAGGGCGTCGGCGCGCTCGTCGCCGGCGGCGTCATCGAATTCTTCAAGGAAGCGCACAACCGCGAAGCAGTCGCGCGGCTCCTACGAGAAGTGCGGCCGCAGGAAATGAAACATATCGCTACCGCGTCGCCGGTTGCGGGCAAGACGGTCGTCTTCACCGGAACACTGGAAACGATGACGCGCGACGAGGCGAAGGCGCAGGCGTTGACGCTCGGCGCAAAAGTCGCGGGCTCAGTGTCGGCGAAGACCGACTATGTCGTCGCGGGTCCCGGCGCCGGTTCGAAATTGAAGGACGCGGAAAAACTCGGCGTCAAGGTGCTGACCGAAGGGGAATGGCGTGGCCTCATTGGAAGCTGATCCGCACCGGGACCACGGCGCCGGCTTCGGCGAGCGCGCCGCACTCTACGCCGCCTTCCGGCCGGGATATCCCGGCGACATTTTCGACCGGCTCTTGACGCATCTGGGCGGAACCTGCGGTTTTGCGGTCGATCTTGGCGCCGGCTCCGGGCAGGCGACGCAGGATCTCGCAAGGCGCTTTGCGCAGGTCGCCGCGGTCGAACCCGATGCGCGCATGGCGGCGCTCATTCCGCAGGCGGACAATATTTCCGTGCGTGTGATCGCCGCCGAGGCCGCGGAATTCCCGGCGCAGTCCGTCGACGCCGTCATTTCGGCGACGGCGTTTCACTGGATGGATCAGCCTCGGGTCTGCGCCGCGGTCGCGCGCTGGCTGCGGCCGGGCGGCATATTCTTTCCGTTCCTCTACGGACCGTTCCGGATGGAGGGCGCCGCGGCGGAGACTTTCCGTCGCCACGCAGCCTTGTGGGGCCCCTACAAGGACGCGCGTCTCGGCTCGAATGTCGATTACGGAAAGTCGATCCGCGCCAGCGGTGCCTTCGAGATCGCCGAGACGTTCGGCCGGGAGATGCGGTTCTCGCTGACGCCGGCGGCGGCGGCCGGCTTTATTCTCACAATGTCCTACGCTAGCGCCTATGCCCGCGCGCAGGGCGGGCTCGACGCCTATCGCCAGCGGCTGGAGGCGGAATTCGGCGCCGTTGCCGGCGACATCGTCGCCGCCGCGCATCTCGGCGGCGTCATCGCACGACGCAAATCAGATTGAGCGCGTCGCTGTCGCCAGCCAATCGGCAACATCTTTCGGCAGCAGCGGCGTCAGCGTCTGGCGGACGCGCGCATGATATTTGTTGAGCCAGTGGCGCTCGGCCTCCGTCAGCAAGGACGCGACGACAAGGTCGAGACTGATCGGCGCCAGCGTGATCGTCTCGAAACTCATCATCGGCCGCTCGCCGCCCGCAATCGCCTCCGCCTCGGTGACAACGATCAGATTTTCGATGCGGATGCCGTAGCCGCCGGTCTTGTAATAGCCGGGCTCGTTCGAGAGGATCATGCCGGGTTTCAGCGCCTGCGCATTCGGCGCCTTGGCGATCCGCTGCGGGCCTTCATGCACGCCGAGAAATGACCCGACGCCGTGACCGGTGCCGTGATCATAATCGAGCCCCTGGTCCCACAACGCCCTGCGCGCCAGAATATCGAGCTGCGTGCCTGTCGTGCCCGCCGGGAATCGCGCCGTCGCCAGCGC
Organism: Parvularculaceae bacterium; assembly: GCA_041739835.1. GTDB lineage: Bacteria > Pseudomonadota > Alphaproteobacteria > Caulobacterales > Parvularculaceae > Amphiplicatus. The sequence continues at coordinate 3,468 of JBGSNB010000073.1, forward strand.
GATATGAACCTTCAACACCAAGGTGAAGCGCTCGCGCATTTCCGTCGTCGGCGCGCCGATCGGCACGGTGCGCGTGATGTCGGTGGTGCCGTCGCGATATTGCGCGCCGGAATCGATCAGGAACAACTCGCCCGGCGTCAGCCTGCGCGATGTCGCGGTCGAAACCTTGTAGTGCACGACAGCGCCGTTCGCGCCGGCGCCGGAAATCGTGTCGAAGGAGAGGTCGAGCAGCTTGCCGGTCGAGGCGCGGAACCCCTCAAGTTTCTTCGCTGCGGCGATCTCATCGACGGATCCGTCCTGCGCGCTTGTTGCGATCCAGTAAAGAAACTGCGTCACCGCGGCGCCGTCGCGGATATGCGCGGCGCGCGTGCCATTCAGCTCCGCCTCATTCTTGGTGGCGCGGGGAAGCGCGCAGGGATCTGTCAGATCGACCGTCTTGGCGCCGCTTTCGACAAGCGCCGTCACATACTTCATCGGCGCCAGCGCCGGATCGACGGCGATCGTCCTGCCGTCCTTGCCGAGCTTGGCGAGCGTCGCTTCGACATCCGTCTCGGCCCGGATGTCGACGTCGTCGCCCAGAAAAGACGGCAATTCGTTGCCGACCTTTTCCGGCGCAATGAACAACGTCGCCTTGCCGTCCTTCCAGGCGAGGGCGCGGGCGAGCGGCAAAGGCGTGCGCGATACGTCGGCGCCGCGGATATTGAACAGCCACGCGATCGACGACGGGGAGGTGACCAGCGCCGCATCGGCGCCGGCCTTCGCGATCGCCTCGGCGATTTCACGGCGCTTGTCGGCGGAGGTTTTTCCGGCGAGAGCGAGCGCATGCGGCGTCGCCGGCGCCAATGGACGCGCCGGCTGGTCTTTCCATGCCGCGTCGACCGGATTGCGGCCGAGCGCGACGAGCGAGAAGCCAGCTCTTTTCGCCGCCTTCTCCAGGCGCTCGACGCCCGACTTCGTGTGCAACATCGGATCATAGCCGATGCGTGCATTTTTCGGCGCTTTCTCGGCGAGCCAGAGGTCCGGCGGCGTTTCGACGATGTCTTCAAAGGTGAAATAGCGCTCGTCCGTCTGCTGGCGCACCTGCAATGTGTAGCGGCCGTCGACGAAGATCACAGCCGTGTCGGCGAAGACAATCGCAGCACCGGCCGAGCCTGAGAACCCGGAGACCCACAACAGCCTTTCGGCGTAGGCCGGGATATATTCGTTCTGATATTCATCATCATGCGGAACGATGAATCCGTCGATCGACAGCCCCTTCATCTCGGCGCGCAGCAGCGGCAGGTGCTTTCCGGCGAAGGTCGTGTCAGAGACGGGATCGAAATGCTGGAACATGGGTGAGATTGCGAGTTTCGGGTTGGAGAAGGCGAGCGCGGCGATAGGCGCATCACGCGATGCAATCTACAACTGACCGACTGCTCTCTACAACCTCACAAACAGAAGCACCGGCCAGGTCTGGTGATCGAGCCGATTGAGCAGCCTGAATCCGGCTGATTGATAAGCCGCAGTGACGTCCGCTTCCTGGTCGGCCATCAGCCCGGCCAGCATGACGCGGCCGCGCCGCGCCACATGGTCCGCCATCGCCGGCGCGAAGTCGACCAAGGGTCCCGCGAGAATGTTGGCGAACACGAACTCATAGGGCGCGCGCACCTTGATGCGCGGGTCGTCGAACCCATCGGCGACAATTGCGTTGACGAGATCGCCGACGCCGTTGAGCGCGATATTCTCGCCGGCGATCTCGACCGATCTTGCGTCGATATCGCTCGCCAGCACTTCGACGTCCCAGAGTTTGGCCGCGGCGATCGCCAGCACCGCCGAGCCGCAGCCAAGATCGAGCACGCTGCCGGGCGGGGCGCCGGCGAAGCGGTCGAGCAAGGCGAGGCACCCCGCTGTCGTCGGATGGTGGCCAGTGCCGAAGGCCTGATTGGCGTCGATGCGAATGGCGATGCGACCGTCATCGGCGATCTTGTCCGCGTCATGCGACCCGAAAAGAACGAACCGGCCCGCCTCCACGACGCCAAGGCCCTCCAACGCATGCGCGACCCAGTCGATATCGGGAAGTTCCTCGATCGACGGCGCGCCGACGCCGGAGTCCGCAAGCAATTCTGACAAGGCTTCGGCGTCCGGGCGCTCCGGGAAATATGCTTCCAGTTTCCATGCCGTCGCATCGTCCGGCGCGGTGTCGTCATGTTTCGTCAGGCTAATGGCGTCTGCCGGTGGAAACAGCACGTCGGTCAACAAGACGCCGGCGCTTTCCAGCGCAGCTTCGGTTCCGGTCCAGACGGCTTTGTAGGTCGGCAATGGATTCACCTCTCAATCATACCAAGGTTTTCCGTCACGCGATGCGCGGCGTGCATGGAATTCATACAAATCCAGGCATTGCGCCTCCAAGGCGCTGGGGCGATGCTTCGGCGCCGGCCAACCACGTGATGGGGGTTCGAACATATGCGCTGGGGACAACTGCTCTTGGCGGCGGCCATCGCCGGGGTCATCGGGCGCCAATTCTATTCGGCGTCGCTCAACACAATTCACGGCTTGAGCGGGCCGCGATTTAACCTCGCCGTCCGCAACACGCCATCTCTCGCCGAGATCGACGTAGGCAAAGAGCTAGATGGATTTGAAAGCTACCGGATGCAAGCCCGGTACGTGAAAGTCGCGCCGGGCGCAACCATCCGAATTCACGACCATTTCGGGCGTCCCGCTTTCAGTTATGTCGTCAACACGACGGTCGACCAGCATCGCAGCGATCTCCCGGGCCCGCTCCGCATGAAACCGGGCGACCTTTCATCGGAAACAAATGTTTCGCATTGGTGGCGCAATACGGGCGGTTATACGCTGACATTTTATGTCGTCGACTTGAAGCCTCTCGGCGAAAAGGATTCGGCGGCGGGCGTATTCGCCAAGATCGGCGGCGGCGCGCGCGCCGACGATTTTGTGATCGCTGGACCGCCGCCGGGCACCGGCCCGTCTGAAGAACATGCAGTCGAGGCGGAATTCGCAGCGCCCGCCCCCGAATTGTCGAGCGCGATGGCGGTTGTCGAGGCGCGGACCATCGATCTCGGCGAGGCTTTCCCCGACAATCCGGCCGCTTCCGGCCGGACATTCCGCGCACGGAAAATTGCGCTCGCGCCGGGCACCCGCGCTGACGGCTTGGGCGCCCCCGGGAGGCCCGCCATTTACTACGTTACGGCCGGCGAGGTCGTCGAAAGGCGCGGCGATGCAGCGCCGGTCAAGCGGTCACTGTATGAGGCCGGGGCGGCGACGTCGGACGCGCCGATCGTGATCGGGAACGATTCGGAAGCGTCGGCGGAAATTCTCGTCGTCGATCTCATCGCGAAGCAATAGCGCGACGTCATGCGGGCTCGACGAAGCTGTCGACCACCTTCTTCGCGCCGGTATGTTCAAAATCGATGGTGAGCTTCTGGCCTTCCGCCTGGACGACGCGGCCATAGCCGAATTTCTGGTGAAAGACGCGAGCGCCGATCTGGAATTTCGCTTTGCCAGGCGCGTTCACTGAAACAGGCTTTGCCAGCCCTTCGATCATCGGCGGCGCGGCGGCGCTGCGGCCGGACGACGCGCGGGCGCGCTTCCAGCCGGGATTGTCGTAATAGGCGCCGTCATCGACGCGCGCCGCGTCAAACCGCGAATGGCTCGGGAAATTCGCCGCCGCTTTTCCATATAGGCCCGGCTGCGACACCACTTCGACTTCGCGTTCCGGGAGTTCGTCGACAAAGCGCGACGGCAATGCGGTCTGCCAGCGGCCATACATCAGGCGGTTCGCCGCGAAGGATATGCGGCAACTTTCGCGCGCGCGCGTGATGCCGACATAGGCGAGGCGGCGCTCTTCCTCAAGCGCCGCGGTCCCGCCTTCGTCAAGCGACCGCTGAGAGGGAAATACTCCTTCCTCCCAGCCGGGCAGGAACACGACAGGAAATTCCAGCCCCTTCGCCGCGTGCAAAGTCATCAGCCATACCTGTCCGTCGGCGGATCCCTCATTGTGGTCGGCGACGAGGGCGACGTGATCGAGAAACGCTGCGAGCGTATCGAACTCGGAAACGGCGTTCACCACTTCCTTGAGGTTGTCTAGCTTCGATTCCGCTTTCGCCGATTTGTTGGTGCGCCAGAAATCCGTATAGCCCGACTCCTCAAGCACGAGTTCGGTGAGGTCGCGCGGCGACAGATGATCGATCTCGCCGGTCCAGCGGTCGACCATCTCGACGAATTTGCGCAGCGCATTTCGACCGGCGGAGCCGAGTTCGTCCGACTCGAGCAGCAGCCGGCTCGCCGCCATCATCGAGACGCCTCGCGCGCGCCCGCCGCATTCCGCTGCTGGAAGCAACACGCGAACTCACCGACACTG
>JBGSNB010000140.1:0-6952 GCA_041739835.1 Parvularculaceae bacterium
GGCGTCGAGGCGCGGCTGGAGGAGGTCGAAGGGCTTGCCGGCGGCAAGCGGCTTTTCGTCCGCGGCCCCAACATCATGAAGGGCTATATCGCCCCCGACGCCCCCGGCGTCGTCACGGCGCCGGCGGACGGCTGGCACGACACCGGCGACATTGTCGCCTTCGACGGCGAGGGCTACATGGCGATCCGTGGGCGGATGAAACGCTTCGCCAAGATCGGCGGCGAGATGGTCTCGCTCGCGGTCGTCGAGAATTGCGCGACCGCCGTCTGGCCGGACAACATGCACGCCGCGGCGATCCTGCCCGACGACAAGAAGGGCGAGCAGATCGTCCTCGTCACCGACAGGGCGTCGCCCGACAGAACTCAGCTGCTCGGCTGGGCGCAGAACCATGGCGTTCCCGAAATCGCGGTGCCGAAGAAAATTGTCTCGGTCGCGGAGGTGCCGGTGCTCGGCACCGGCAAGCTCGACTATGTGGCGATCGCCCGCCTCGCCGCCGACGGCGTCGGCCTCACCGCGGAGGAAAAGCGGGCGCGCGAGATCCGCCTGGCGGAAATCGACGCGAATGTTTCCGCCCGGCGAAGCGACGACCTCCCGCCGCCGCTGAAACGCGCGGCGGAATAAGTCAGCCCGTCATCGCCTGCGCGAGGCGCGGCAATCCGACGGCGAGCACGACCGACACGACGAGGCCGATCAGCGCCTTGCCAGCGTCCCTGCCGATCAGTCTAAACGTCGCCGCCGGCGAGCGCACCTTGTCGATCGTCGCGAGCGCCAGTTCGCGCCCGCCGATGAATCCGAGAAACGCCCAGGTCGTCGACATCGGCGTATTCGACACATACGCGAAATAAGCAAGGATCGAGGCGTAGACGAAGTCGATGATGGTCGCCGAACGGATATCGGTGACGCTGGTTTTCGACTTCAGAATTTTCTGCACGGGTCCGCCGCCGTTCAGGAACGTCACCATCAGCAGTGCGAGGATGACCAGAACGGCGACCGAGGCTTGCGCTGCGGACAAGTCGCGCGGCAGGAAAATGAAGATGTTGGCGAAATCCTGGATCAGCCAGACAGCCCAGAGATAGGCGGTCGTTATCCACTGCAGCAGAATCCAGACCGGGCGTTGCGCCTTATCCGGCGTCTTCAGAAAATAGCGCTCAACCGTCGGCGCCAGCAGCACGTACATGCCAACGCCGAGACCGAACGACACGACATAGGCGATCAGCGATTTCTCGATCATCGACTGCATGCCCGCGATCGACGCGAAGATCGACAGGATCATGAAGCTCGTCGAGACCGGGATGCCGAACCGCGTGATGACGAGCAGCGCAAGCGCCGGCATCACATGATACCACTCGACCTCGAAAGTCGGGTATTTCTTGGCGTCCGAAAGCCGGCCCCAGGACGGATCGCCGTCGAACTGAATCCAGCCGATCAGAAAAACAACGACAAGGACGGTCGCCGCAAACAGGAACAGCGCCCACCAGGGCAGCTTCTGGTTTGAGGAAATGAAGGTGCCGAGCGTCTGCAGCGCGTCATTGCCGACGACCGCATAGGCGGCGAAGGCGAAGCCGAGCATCGCCCAAAGATTGATGTCAATTTCCACGGATCCGGTCCCTGTCTGGCGGACCGTCCCGGCCCTTCATTGACTCTCTGGCGGCGACAATTTCGGGATTTTCTGTATCGCTTTTGTGACACCGGGGCTATCGCTGCGACGCCGACGCCCTTGCGTGGACCTTCGGCGCCCGCCAAACCGTGGCGGCATGGAAAACGCCGCCCCTCACACTCGCCCGAGCGGCCATCCCGCGGTCAGGACTGGCGGCGTCGGCGTCCTCCTCGTCAATCTCGGCACGCCGGAAGCGCCGACAGCGCACGCGGTGCGCCGCTACCTCGCGGAGTTCCTGTCCGACCGCCGCGTCGTCGATTACCCGCGCCTCGTCTGGCTGCCGATCCTTTACGGCGTCATCTTGAATGTGCGGCCGGCGAAGTCGGCGCGCGCCTACGCGAAAATCTGGACGCAAGGGGGATCGCCCTTGCGGCTCTACACGAAGGCCACCGCCGAGGCGCTGGCTGGGCGCCTGCGACGAGACGGCGCGCTCGTCGACTGGGCGATGCGCTACGGCGCGCCATCCGTCCGTGAGCGGATCAAGTCGATGCAGGAGGAGGGCTGTGACCGCATTCTCGTCATCCCGATGTATCCGCAATATTCGCAGTCGACCTCGGCGAGCGTCGCCGACGCGGCCTTCGACGCGCTGAAGTCGATGATTTGGCAGCCGGCGCTCCGGATCGCCGCGCCATGGCACGATCATCCGGGCTATATCGCGGCGCTGAAGGAAGGCGCGAACGCGCATCTGGCGTCGCTGGGTTGGGCGCCGGAGCGGGTCATTCTCTCCTTTCACGGGACGCCGAAGCGGCATCTCAGCGCGGGCGACCCCTATTACTGTCATTGCGCCAAAACCGCGCGGCTGATCCGCGAGGCGATGGGCTGGAGCGAAGACTTCGCGCCGCTCGCCTTTCAGTCGCGCTTTGGACGGGAGGAATGGCTCACCCCCGCCGCCGACGCGACGATCCGCGAGCTTGCGGCGACGGGCGTGCGGCGCCTCGCGGTGATGACGCCGGGTTTTGTCGCCGACTGCCTGGAGACGCTGGAAGAAATCGCGATCGGCGGCGCGGAAATCTTCCGCGAGGCCGGCGGCGAAAAATTCGCTGCCATGCCCTGCCTCAATGATTCACCCGCGATGATCGATTTGCTAGAAGCGCTGACCCGGCGCGAAACCGCCGGCTGGATTTGAGGGAACGCCATGGAAGAGCTGCTGGTCTCGCCGGCCTTTTGGGGAAGCCTCGTCACGCTGACCTTTCTCGAAATAGTGCTCGGCATTGACAATCTGCTGTTCGTGTCGATCGCCGTCGGCAATCTTCAGGGCAAGGAGCAAAAGGCCGCGCGGCGGATCGGCGTCTGGGGCGCGATGGTGCTCAGGATCGCGATGCTGGGCGCCATCTACTGGATCATCGCGCTCGACGCGGCGCCGCTGTTCACGCTGCCGGACGGCCTCTCGGCGCTGTTCGGCGCCGACAGCGAGCATGCGCGCGAAGCGTTCCGCGAGGTGACCGTCAAGGACCTGATCCTCCTCGCGGGCGGCCTTTTCCTTCTCTGGAAGGGGACCGGCGAGATCCACGCGGCGGTCGAGGGCGTCGATCATGAAAAAGCGAAGGCGAAATCGGCGTTCGGCGCCGTCATGCTGCAGCTTCTCGTTATCAATGTCGTATTCTCGCTCGACAGCGTCATCACCGCGATCGGCATGACCAAGATCCTCGCGGTGATGTTCTCGGCGGTCATTTTGTCAACGATCGTCATGGCGTTTGCCGCCGAGCCGCTCGCCGCCTTCATCGACAAGCACCCGACGACGAAAATGCTGGCGCTCGCCTTCATCCTGCTGATCGGCGTCGCGCTGGTCGCCGACGGCGCGGGCTTTCACATCCCGCGCGGCTATCTCTATTTCGCGATCGCCTTCTCGCTGTTCGTCGAACTCCTCAACATCCGCGCAAGGCGCAAGGCGGCGCCGCCGGTTTCCGGCCATTGATCGCAGCCTTCAAACGAAAAAGGGGCGCGTCGCCGCGCCCCTTTTCCTTGTCGTGCTAACGCGCGCTTAGAAGTCGGCGCGAACGCGGAAGTAGTAGAAGCCGCCCGTATAGCCGCCCGGCGCCACCGCCGGATAGCGCGATCCGACAACCCCCTGTAAGCCGGGATCTAGCTCGTCGGGAAAGGAGTCAAAGACGTTCTGCGCGCCGACGCTCAGCTCGATGCCGTCGGTCACTTCATAGCCGGCTTCAAGATCGACCGTGAATTGCGCGCCGCCGAAATGCGGCAGGTCGCAGAATGTCGGCGGCGCCGCATTGTTGGTCGCGTCGACATGGCATTCGAAGAACTTGCCGTAATAATTGAGGCGGGCAAGTCCGCGGAAGGCGCCGACGAAGTGGTTGACCGAGATGTTCCCGCGCGTCGCCGGGAGCGAGTCCTCGATCTGCTTGGCGCGGCCGCCGCCGAGCGGCGCCGCGGTGTTGGCGCCGACATCCGTGATCTTGGTGTCGGTCCAGTTGAAGGCGAGCGCAAATGTCGTGCGCGAATCGTCGGTCAGCTCGAATGTCGAGTTGGCGACGATGTCGATGCCTTGCGTCCTCGTGTCGAAGGAGTTGGTGAAGAACGAGAACTGCGAGAGGTCCTGGAAGCCGGCGAAATCGGCGGCGTTCAATTTTCCGGCGGCGTCGAGGAAGTTGATGACCTGGCTGGTCGTCGATCCCGGCGGCACCACGACGATCGGCGCTTCGCCGGCGAACTCGATCAGCTCGGCGAGGAAGTCCTGGGTGTCCGAGAGCGAAATGCGGTTGTCGACCTTGATCCGGAAGTAATCGACCGTGACGCCGACATTGGCGAGGCTGAAGGCGACGCCGGCGGTGAAGTTCTTCGATTCCTCCGGCCCGAGCGTCGGGCGGAAGCCGGTCGACATTTCAAGACGGTCGGCGATGAACTGGCCGGCCGGGCTCGACAGCGGCAGCGTGCCGAGATCGACCAGGGTCGCGCCATTGAACTGCGTTGTCGTGTTGATGACATTCGCCTGTCCCGCGGTCGGCGCGTGGAAGCCGGTCGAATAGGTCGAGCGGAAGGCGAAATTGTCGGTGAAGTCGTATTTGCCGCCGACCTTCCAGTTCGTGGTGCCGCCAAAGCTCGTATAGAAGTCCTCGTAGCGGACGGCGCCCTGCAGGGTGAAGGCGTCGGTGACGTCGACTTCAACCTCGCCATAGACCGCGTAGTTCTTCTGCGAGTCGGACCCGGCCGCGGCCGGCGTGAAGCCGGGGAAGCCGTTCGAACTCGATGAGAAGCCTTGTCCCGCAGGGAACGCCATTGACGCCGCAGAGAGCGGCCCGATCAGGAAGGATTCGGGGTCGCCCGCGGTGATCGTGAACTCTTCCTTGCGGTGCTCGAAGCCGAGTGCGAGGTTGATGTCGGACGCGAACATGTCATTGGCGATCGCGTAGCCGAAATCGGCGTTGAAATTCGTGTCCTGCTGCTCATAGGCGCCCGGGCGGAACGAGGTCGGCGTATTCGGCCCAAGGCTCGCATTGATCGTATTGTTGATGAAGAAGCCGACGCTGCTGTTGCCGCGCGTGAAGCTGAGATCGTAGGTGAGGCCGCTGCCCAATCCGATCTCGCCGCGCAGGCCGCCGACGATCGAATAATCCTCGACGTCGCCGCCGAAGCGCGGCGTGAAGCCGCCGGGGAACAACTCGGCGAAGGAGAAGCAGTCGGGATCGGCCGCGACCTGTGCCAGCGCCGCCGCGTCCGGCACATTGTTGACGATGTTGACGACCGGGCACATGCCCGAGCCGTCGGCGGTCAAATCGCCGACCAGCAGCGTCGCGCCGCCGTCGTTCGAAAAGACGCCGCCGCGGGTGTTGGGGTTGCGATAGAAGAACCCGCCCTCGACCTGACGTTCGGCGTAATTGCCAAGCGCGTATAGCTCGACCGCGTCCGAGAACGGGATCGCCGCATTGGCGAACAGCTTGATGTCGTCATTGACGTTCGGCTGGCCCCAGATCTGGACGACGTCGGTCGAAACCGTGTTGACCGAAATGTCCTGCACCGCCGTGTTGCCGGCGGCGATCAGCGCCGCCGCGTCGCCGCGCTGCACCGAACGGCTGGTCGCATTGATCTCGCTGTATTCGGCGCTGATATTGAAAAAGCCGCCCTGGCCGATCGGGATCGGCAGGCCGACATTCGCCGACACCGAATACTGGTCGCCGTCGCCTTCATAGGTCTGGCCCCATTCGCCTTCGAACGAGACGCCGTCGGCGCTGTCCTTCAGGACGAAGTTGACGACGCCGGCGATGGCGTCCGAACCATATTGCGAGGACGCGCCGTCGCGCAGGACTTCGACCTGCTTCAGCGCGATCGCCGGGAACACGTTGATGTCGGCGCCTTGCGAACCGTCGGAAAGACCGCCGCCGAGGAACGAGATGACCGCCGCGCGGTGACGGCGCTTGCCGTTGACGAGGACCAGGGTCGAATCGGGCGGCAGACCGCGAAGGTTCGCCGGGCGCACGATGGTCGCGGCGTCTGAAATCGGCTGGGTGTTGACATTGTAAGAGGGGACCGATGTCCGCAGCAGGTTCTGAATGTCATTGTCGCCCTGGTTCAGGAGCTCGGTGCCGTCGACGACATCGACAGGCGCAGGCGTGTCGCTGGCGGACCGTTCGCCGCGCCGAGTGCCCACTGAAATCACGACATCTGTGGATTCTTCTGCAATTTCGCCGGCCGGCGGCTGCTGGGGGTAAGCGGGCGTCGCCGCCGCCATCGCCAATGTTGCAATCGACGCGCAGCCGAGCAGGCTCAGGCGTGCTTCCAGTTTTTTCATATTTTTCGATGGCTCCTTTTTCCTGACCCCAAGCCGAAAGCGGCCGGGGGCGTCCTTGCCCCGGTATTAAGGGTTAATGGTGAAGACTAGGCCGGTTCCTGCGGACGGGAAGCACGAATATGACGTGGACGTGACGAACGCTCAGGATTGATGCAAATTGGCAACGATTTTGGCGCAAAGCTTCAAAAATGGGCGCGAACATATGACGAACGATTCGTTTGTGCTGCGGATCGCGACGCCGGGCGACCTCGCCGCCATCACCCGACTGATGGCCGACTCGATCGCCGACCTGCAAAAGGGCTTTCTGACGCCGGCCGAGATCGAGGCGTCGAAGGACATCATGGGGCTCGACACCCAGTTGATCGCCGACGGCACCTATTTCGTCGTTGAGGAGTGGGCGGCGATTGTCGGGTGCGGCGGCTGGAGCCGGCGCAAGACGCTGTTCGGCGGCGACCACACCGCCGGGCGCGACGCGGGTTTCCTCGATCCCGCGACGGATGCCGCAAAAATTCGCGCCATGTACACCGATCCCGGCCATGTCCGGCGCGGCA
>JBGSNB010000143.1:0-4075 GCA_041739835.1 Parvularculaceae bacterium
CTGGGCGGTTGACCGGGCCGGTCAGTCACATTTCCGCCACCGCGGGCGTCCAGCCTTGTATCAGTGTCGCGTATCGGATTGGGTTGACGGATGACAAAGGCCAAAAGACTTCTGCTAGCCGCCGCCGCCGCCGCGATTGCGACGGTCGCCGCGCCGCAAGCGGCGACCGCCCAGTCGGTCCTGCGCGATGAGGAAATCGAGCAGTTCTTGCGCGATTACTCCTTGCCGGTTTTCCGGGCGGCCGGTCTGCCGGCCGAGCAGATTGAAATCCTGCTGATCGGCGACCAGTCGTTCAACGCGTTCGCCGGCGGCCTCTTGATGGGCGTCAATTCCGGTCTCATCACCATCTGCGATACGCCGGCGCAAATTCAGGGCGTTATCGCACACGAGGCCGGCCACATCGCCGGCGGCCATACGGCGCGGTCCGATGAAGCGCTGTCGGCCGCGACGCGGCCGATGCTTCTCAGCCTGGTGCTGGCGGCCGGCGCGATCGCCGCCGGCGCGCCCGATGCCGGCATCGGCCTTCTCGGCCTCGGTCAGAATATCGGCCTCGCCAATGCGCTCAAATACAGCCGCGGACAGGAATCGAGTTCAGACCAGGCGGCCTTGACCTATCTCGAAAAAATCGGGCGCTCGGGCGCCGGGCTGATCGAGGCGTTCGAAAAGCTGCGCAACGATCAGTTGGTGCACAGCCAACGCATTAACCCTTATATGCAGAGCCACCCCTTGGCGGTTCAGCGCATCACCGCGCTTTCAGAGCGCGCAAGACAGTCTCCCTATTTCGAGGTCAAGGATTCGCCGGAAGAGATCGAGCGGCTTCGCATCATCCAGGCGAAGATCCGCGGCTTCATGCAGGACGTGAATGTGACGCTGCGTCAGTATCCGTTGTCGGATCAGTCCGACCCGGCGCTGTATGCGCGCGCCGTCGCCTATTACCGGTCTGCGGATATTGATCGCGCCCTGAAGGAAATCGAAAAGCTGCTCGCATCGCACCCGGACAATCCCTATTACAACGAACTGAAGGGCCAGATGCTGTTCGAATTCGGCCGAGTCGCCGAGTCGATCGAACCGCATCGCCGCTCGGTCGAGCTTGCGCCCGGCAAGGCGCTGCTGCTGATCAATCACAGCCGTGCGCTCGCCGCGACCGAAGACCCGCTCAAGGTTCAGGAAGCCGTCAAGCAGCTTAAAGCCGCGTTATTGATCGAGCCTGACAATTCGTTCGGCTGGTTCGAGCTTGCGCGCGCGCACGGCGCGCTCGGAAACGAGCCGCTCGCCAATCTCGCGATGGCGGAATCGCGCTATCATCAGGGGCTGAAACCTGACGCCGCGCAGTTCGCGCAGCGGGCGCGGGCGGGCCTCAAAAGCGGAACGCCGGAACACCGGCAGGCGACCGACATCATCGTCGCCAGCATTGGCGCCGATCCTGCTGCAGGACGCGACCGAAACCGCGAAAAGGCGCCAGCGCCCGAGCCGGAAAGAAATCCAGCGCCCGGCGACGTGCCAGACCCGCAATAATCACGCGCCCGCACCGCGCACGCCGCAAGCCAGGAACGCCCGAGGGGCCAAAATGAAACAAAGACTTCTCATTGTCTCCGCAATCGCCGGCGCCGCGTTTTTCGGCGCCATCGTCGCCGGTCTCGTCTCCGCTCAGCAAACGAAGCCGGCCCTCCCCTCAAACCTCGACAAGATCGCGATCGAACAGATCGTGCGGGATACGATCAAGGAAAATCCCGGCATCATCGTCGACGCCCTTAACGCCTATGCGGAAAATCGCGTCAAGGATGCCGCGAGGCGCTATCTGCCTGAACTCCTGTCCGAAGAAAGCGGCTATGTCGCCGGCAAGAATGTCGGCGCCGCCAAGGTCGCCGTGGTCGAGTTCTTTGATTATCACTGCGGCTTTTGCAAGCGGAGCGCCGGCTTCGTGCAGGACCTCCTGAAGAACGATCCCGCCGTCAAGGTTTCATTCCGCGAATATCCGATCTTGCGGGAAGAATCGGAAATCGCGAGCCGCTACGCGCTCGCCGCGCGGTCGCAGGGCAAATATGCGGACCTGCATTTCGCCTTGCTGAACGCCGAAGGCGTCGTCACCGAAGACCGCATCATGGAAATCGCGAAAAAAATCGGCCTCGACACCAAGCGGCTTGAGGCCGAGTCGCGCAATCCGGATTTCGCGAGCATTTTCGACAATGACCGCCGCGCCGCCCAGGAAATGGGAATCGACGGCACGCCGACTTTCATTGTGGCGTCGCTCGACGGCGAATTCATTGAAGTCATTCCGGGCTTTCGACCGGATGAGGTGACGGCGGCGATCGCGGAAGCGAAAAAGAAGCGCTGACGCGTCAGATCAATCCTGCGAGCGGCGACGAGGGATCGGCGTAGCGCCGTTTTGGCATGCGCCCGGCCAGATAGGCTTGCCGCCCGGCGATGACGGCGTGCTTCATCGCCGACGCCATCAGGATCGGATCTTTCGCCTCCGCGATCGCCGTGTTCATGAGCACGCCGTCGCAGCCAAGCTCCATCGCGACGGCGGCGTCGGACGCCGTGCCGACGCCGGCGTCGACAATCACCGGAACGGACGATTGTTCGATGATGAGGCGAATGTTCACCGGATTCAGGATGCCGAGCCCGGATCCGATCAGCGAGCCGAGCGGCATGATGGCGGCGCAGCCGGCGTCTTCAAGCTTGCGGGCGTAGACAGGATCGTCGGAGCAATAGACCATCACCTCGAAGCCTTCCCTGATCAGGAGCTTTGCGGCCTTGAGCGTTTCCTCCATTTCCGGATAAAGCGTTTTCTGGTCGGCAAGCACTTCGAGTTTCACCAGCGACCAGCCGCCGGCCTCGCGCGCAAGCCGCAGCGTCCTGACCGCATCGTCCGCCGTGAAACAGCCGGCGGTATTTGGCAGGTAGACGTACTTCTTCGGATCGAGAAAATCGACCAGCATCGGCTTGTCGCGATCGGTGAGATTGACCCGCCTGACTGCGACCGTCACCATTTCGGCGCCGGCGGCTTCCGCCGCGCGCGCGTTCTCCTCATAGGTCTTGTATTTGCCGGTGCCGATAATCAGGCGCGATGCGAATGTGCGGCCAGCGATGACCAGCTCTTTGTCCGCCATCAGCCCCCTCCGACAAAATGAACGATTTCCAGCGCGTCGCCTTCGGCGAGCGCGGTTGACGAATAGGCCGACCTCGGAACGATCTCACGATTGCGCTCGACCGCCAGCTTCCGGGGATCAAGCCCCAGCAGGTCGACGAGCCCCGCAACGGTCAACGGGGCGTCAACGCGCCGCTCCTCGCCATTGATCGTCAGCTCCATTCCGACCGCCTGTTTGCACTCTCGCAACGAACGGGATTGTATGTGTAGGTTACGGACCGGCCATGCAAGTGGCCGCCTCCGCCAGATGAAGGCGCGGTGTCATGACGGTGTTTGTCCTCAACGGGCCGAACCTTAACCTCCTCGGCGTTCGCGAGCCTGAAATTTACGGGCGCGCCAGCCTTGACGATGTTCGAAAGGCGGTCGAGGCGCGCGGCGCGGAACAGGGCCTCATCGTCGATTTTCGCCAGTCCAACCATGAAGGCGTCCTCGTCGATTGGGTGCAGGAATCGGTGTCGAAGGCCCGGGGGCTGATCATCAATCCCGGCGCCTACACCCACACCTCGATCGCGCTGCATGACGCGCTGAAAGCCGTCCGCGCGCCGAAAATCGAACTGCATCTCTCCAATGTTTACGCCCGGGAGGCGTTCCGCAGGCATTCCTTTGTCAGCCCGGCGGTCGATGCGGTGATTTGCGGCCTCGGGGCGGCCGGTTACCTGACGGCGCTTGACGCCCTTGGACGGCTCATCGACAAGAGGTCGTTTCCTTAACCCTTCGAAAGGGACCCTTAGGCTCCGATGAGCGCTTACAAACCAAACTCGACGGAAGCGGCCTGGATCCGCGAACTCGCCGCGATCCTCGACCAGACGGGTCTCACCGAGATCGAAATCGAAAAGCCGGATGTTCGCGTCAGGGTCGCAAGGAGCGTTACGGCAGGACCGGTCGCCTATTCCGCCGGCCCGGCGCCGGCTGCAGCGCCCGCCC
>JBGSNB010000170.1:0-3038 GCA_041739835.1 Parvularculaceae bacterium
CTTTCTCGGGCGTGTCGTCGACTGGCTGGCGACGGCCGACCGCGAGGGGTTCGTCGACCGGGAAGGCGGCCGGCTCGCCGCCATGGCGATCCTCCTCGTCGTCGGGCTGCCGCTTGGCGTCATCGCGCAGGCCTTCGTCAGCTACCAGGCGCTGATCGGCAATCTGCTGATGAGCGCGCGCTGGCGCATGCACCGCCATTTGCTCGGGCAGTCGATGGCGTTTTACTCGAATGAATTCGCCGGCCGCGTCGCGACAAAGGTGATGCAGACCTCGCTGGCGGTGCGCGAGACGGTGATGAAGCTCCTCGACGTCTTCGTCTATGTGATCGTCTATTTCCTGACCATGATCGCCATGGTGGCGGCGGCCGACTGGCGTCTGGCGCTGCCGCTTGTCGGCTGGCTCGCGGTCTATGTGGCGCTGATCTGGCATTTCATCCCGCGGCTGAAAGACGTCGCCGAAAAGCAGGCGGATGCGCGCTCGGTCATGACCGGGCGCATCGTCGACAGCTACACCAATATCAGCACGGTGAAGCTGTTCGCGCATTCCGGTCGCGAGGAGGCCTATGCGCGCGACAGCATGGAGCAGTTCCTGGCGACCGTGCATCCGCAGATGCGGCTCGTCACGCTGTTCAATTCAAGCGTCTACTTCAACAATTGCTTCGCGGTCTTTGTCATCGCCGCGCTGTCGATCGCGTTCTGGCTGAACAGCGCCATCTCCGTCGGCGCGATCGCGGCGTCGATCGCGCTTGCGCTGCGCCTTAACGGCATGTCGCAATGGATCATGTGGGAGGTCTCGGGCCTGTTTGAGAATATCGGCACGGTCTATGACGGCATGGAGACGATGACGCGCAGCCTTGAAGTCGCGGACGCGGCGGATGCGGAGACGCTCGAACGGCCGCGCGGCGAGATCCGCTTCGAGGCCATGTCATTTCATTACGGCAAGGAAAGCGGCGTCATCGACGACTTCTCGCTGGCGATCGCGCCGGGCGAAAAGGTCGGGCTGGTCGGCCGTTCGGGCGCCGGCAAGACGACGCTGATGAACCTCCTGCTCCGCTTTTACGACGCGGAGGCGGGGCGCATCCTGATCGACGGCCATGACATTGCAAAGGTGACGCAGGATTCGCTGCGCCGGAATATCGGCGTCGTGACGCAGGACACCTCGCTGCTGCACCGGTCGATCCGCGACAACATCGCCTATGGCCGCCCCGACGCGAGCGAGGCGGCGATCCGCGAAGCGGCGCGCCGCGCCAATGCGCTCGCCTTTATCGACACGCTCGAAGACAATCACGGCCGCAAGGGCTTTGACGCGCATGTCGGCGAGCGCGGCGTCAAGCTCTCCGGCGGCCAGCGCCAGCGCATCGCCATCGCACGGGTGTTCCTGAAAGACGCGCCGATCCTCATCCTCGACGAAGCGACCTCGGCGCTCGACAGCGAAGTCGAAGCGGCGATCCAGGAAAACCTCTTCCACCTGATGAAAGGCAAGACGGTGATCGCGATCGCCCATCGCCTGTCGACGATCGCGCAGCTCGACCGGCTCGTCGTCCTTGACGAGGGCCGGATCGTCGAGGAGGGAACGCACGCGGTGCTGGTCGCGAGAGGCGGCCTTTATGCGGATCTCTGGGCGCGCCAGTCCGGCGGCTTCATCGCGGGCGAGACGGCGGCGGCGGAATAGACGCCGCTCACCAGTCCAGCACGACCTTCCCCGACTTTCCCGACCGCATGATGTCGAAACCCTTCTGGAAGTCATTGGCGGGAAGGCGGTGCGTCAGGATCGGCTTCAGGTTCAGTCCCGCCTGCAAAAGCGCGCCCATCTTGTACCAGGTCTCGAACATCCGCCGCCCATAAATGCCTTTGATCTCGAGGCCCTTGAAGATCACCTTGTCCCAATCGATCCCGGCGCCGTTCGGCATGATCCCGAGCATCGCGATCTTGCCGCCATGGTTCATCGTCTCGAGCATCGAGGCGAACGCCGCCGGCACGCCCGACATTTCAAGGCCGATGTCGAAGCCTTCGGTCATGCCAAGTTCGCTCATCACGTCGCGCAGATTCTGCTTCGACACATTGACCGCCCGCGACGCGCCCATCTTGAGCGCGAGGTCGAGCCTGAATTCGTTGACATCGGTGATGACGACATGGCGGGCGCCGACGAAGCGCGCGACCGCCGCCGCCATGATGCCGATCGGCCCGGCGCCGGTGATCAGAACATCTTCGCCGACAAGATCGAAGGCGAGGGCGGTATGAACCGCATTGCCGAACGGATCGAAGATCGCGCCCATCTCGTCCGGGATGTCGTCCGGCATCCGGTAGATGTTGAAAGCCGGCGCCGCGATGTATTCGGCGAAGGCGCCCGGCCGGTTGACGCCGATGCCGGCGGTGTTGCGGCAAAGATGGCGCTGGCCGGCGCGGCAGTTGCGGCAATAGCCGCAGGTGACATGACCCTCGACGGACACGCGGTCGCCGATCTTCATCTTGGAATGTTCGGGGTGAACCTCCGAGCCGATCTCGACGATCTCGCCCATGAATTCATGGCCGACCGTCATCGGCACCGGGATCGTCTTCTGCGCCCACTCGTCCCAATTATAGATGTGGATGTCGGTGCCGCAGATCGCCGTTGTTTTCACCTTGATCAGGACGTCGTTCGGCCCGATCTCGGGCGTCGGCACATCTTCCATCCAGATGCCTTCCTGGCGTTTGGCTTTGACGAGCGCGCGCATGGGGGTCTCCGTGATCCGACGCGATGATTAGCGCGGCGCGCGCCGGGGGGGAAGGGAGCTTGCGGCCGTTCTTCCCTCCCTTGAAAAGGGAGGGCGTGAGACCCGAAATCGCGAATGCGATTTCGTCGGTCGAAAGGGAGGGTTCAACCTTCCGCGCCGCATCCGGGATGACGATGACGCTGCAGCGCTGAACCCTCCCTTTCACGCAAGGACGCTCGCGCTTTGCGCAAGCGTGCGTGAAAGCCCTCCCTTTGCAAGGGAGGGGAAGCTTGCGGCGGTCAATCCCTCCCTTGAAAAGGGAGGGCTTGAGACCCGAAATCGCGA
>JBGSNB010000174.1:0-2771 GCA_041739835.1 Parvularculaceae bacterium
GCGTTCAATCGACGCCGCCGGCGCCCGGCGCCGGTTATTCGTCACGGAAATAATAGTCGCGTTCGGAGCCGTCATAGCGGCCGCTCTTCAGGCAGCACCGCTTGAAACAACCTCCGCGAACCGCAGGGGCACAAATCCCCGCGGCCGAGCTTCTCGATGAGTTCGACATCGCCCGCGCACCATGCGCACGCCGCGTTTGACGTGCGTTTCGGAGGGGTATCCCTTGCGACGCTTAGACGAGCGCTCGAAAGCAGGGCTGGTCGATCAGGCTGTGACGGTGCGACATGGCGGCCTCCCGATGCAGGTGCGGCGTTGCCCTATCAACAACAGCGGGCGGCGCCAACCCCCGCCTTCCGCGGGGCGCGGGCGGTCCGTATAAGGACAACGCGCCCTCACGGCCTTCAGAACGCCTCCGCGCCGAGCGCCATCACCGGCTCTGCGCCGGACTTCAGCTTGGCGAGGTGCGCCTTGGTGTCGGGAAGCATCCGCGCCAGGAAGAATTTTCCGGTCAAGAGTTTGTTCGCAAAGAAGGGATCCTTGTCGCCCTCCCTTTGTTTGGCGATCGCCGCTTTCGCGAGCTGCGCCCAGCCGAAGGCAAGGCAGAGGAGCCCGAACATGTGGAGGTAATCCATCGAGCCGGCGCCGGCGTTGTCGGGGTTTGAGAACGCGTTCATCATCAACCACTGTGTCGCATCGCCGACATCCGCCTTGGCGGCGGCAAGGCCGTCGAGGAAGGGCTTCATCTCCGGCTCGCTTTGATTGTCGGCGAGAAACACGTCGATCTCGGCGAAAAAGGTCTGCAGCGCCCTGCCGCCGTCTTTGGGCAATTTGCGGCCGACGAGGTCGAGAGCCTGGATGCCGTTGGCGCCTTCGTAGATCATGGCGATGCGGGCGTCGCGCACGAACTGCTCCATCCCCCATTCGCCGATATAGCCGTGCCCGCCGAGCACCTGCTGCGCGCTCGTCGCGTGCGCGTAGCCCTTTTCGGTGAGATAGCCCTTGAGCACCGGCGTCATCAGTCCCAGATAATCGTCCGCCTTCTGACGTTCGGCGGCGTCCGGCGATTTGTGGAGGAAATCGGCCTGCAGCGCCGACCAGTACATCCACGCGCGGCCCGCCTCGAGCGTCGCCTTCTGTTCGAGCAGCATGCGGCGAACGTCGGGGTGCACGATGATCGGATCGGCGGGCTTGTCCGGCGCCTTTGCGCCCGTCAGCGAGCGGCCCTGGAGACGGTCTTTGGCGTAGGCCGCGCCGTTCTGATAGGCGACTTCCGAAATCGCGAGTCCCTGCAGGCCGACGCCGAGCCGCGCTTCGTTCATCATCACGAACATCGCGCGAAGGCCTTTGTGTTCTTCGCCGAGGAGCCAGCCTTGCGCCTCGTCGAAATTCATGACGCAGGTCGAATTGGCGTGGATGCCCATCTTCTCTTCGATCTTGCCGCAGGAAACGCCGTTGCGCTTCCCGAGCAAGCCGCCCTTGCCGATGAGGAATTTCGGCACGATGAACAGCGAGATGCCCTTGACCCCCTCCGGCGCGCCTTCGATCCGTGCAAGGACGAGATGGATGATGTTGCCGGTCAGGTCATGCTCGCCGGCGGAGATGAAAATCTTCTGGCCGCTGATCTTGTAGGAACCGTCGCCGTTCGCAACCGCCTTCGTGCGCAGGAGCCCCAGATCCGTGCCGCAATGCGGCTCGGTCAAATTCATCGTGCCGCCCCACTCGCCCGAAATCATTTTCGGCAGAAAGGTTTCTTTCTGCGCATCGGTGCCGTGTTCATAGATCGCGTCCGCCGCGCCGCGCGCGAGGCCCGGATACATGCCGAACGCCATGTTCGCCGCCGAGACCATTTCGTTGAAAGCGACCGCGAGAATGTAGGGAAGCCCCTGGCCGCCATAGGCCGGGTCGAAGGAGAGGCCCTGCCAGCCGCCTTCGCGAAATTGCGCATAAGCCGCCTTGAAGCCCTTGGGCGTCGTCACCGAGCCGTCCGCATGGCGGGTGCAGCCTTCATGGTCGCCAGACTGGTTCAAGGGATGCAGGACGTTCGAGGCGAGCTTGCCGCCCTCTTCGAGGATCGCATCGACAACATCCGGCGTCGCATCGGCAAAGCCCGGCAGGTTCGAATATTTCGAGATGTCGAGGACGTCGTGCAGGATGAATTGCATGTCGCGCAGCGGCGCATTGTAAACGGTCATGGGCGTTCCTCTCTTCGGCGCAGGATCGGCGACGCGTTCTAACGCAATCGGGCTTGAATGGTCATTCTAATGTTAGGACGCCGACCGCCGGGGTAAAGCGCCGCCGGCAGTCCTTCTGGGGAAACATTTGCCGCGGCGGCGCCGCTTTCGGTCTGATTTCGCCGCCCGGAATCGCCTTTTAACGCTTTGCGGCCCCGGCGAAGCACCTTACCGCTCTGTGGTTGCGACGCCTTGCATCCTGCGCGCGGGGCGGATGTCGGCGCGTTGGGCAGGCAATTTGAGGGGGGCTCGCCCCCGGGACATTCTGGTGGTGGACGCCATGAAATCGAACGCCCCTTGGAGCGTAAAGGGCATCGAACGCGACGCTCGCGAAGCGGCGAAGGCCGCGGCGCAGCGCGAGGGCATGACCGTCGGGGAGTGGCTGAACCAGATCATCTACACCGCCGGCGACCCCCATGTGGCGCCGACCGTCGGCGAGATCGAGGGCCTGAAAGCGCGCGACCTCGCGGCCGCCATCGAGCACCTGTCGCGCCGGATTTCCGTCGCCGATTCGAGGAGCGCCGAGGCGATCGACACCCT
>JBGSNB010000178.1:0-1970 GCA_041739835.1 Parvularculaceae bacterium
CCGATCTGTCTGCGGCCAGCGCCAGCGCCGCCGCGCGCGCTTCATTCAGCTGGCGCGGCAAATCGACCGAGACTTCGACGCGCGTGCGCTCGGCCCTTGCTTCGCGCGGACGCTCGAACCCGAATTCATAGGCGGCGGTCAAGAACAGCGCCGCGCCGGCGACGAGCGCGATCGGCGGGCCCCAGCGGCCGCGACTGATGTAGAATCGGGCGAGCCGGATCGCGAAACTGTCGCGCGGCGGCTCATAGGTGAAGCGGTGTTCATCGAGCGCCTTGACGCCGTCCTCGAGGATGCGGTCCGGCACCTCGATCCCCTGCGCGTGGTAGATTTCCTTCAGCCTGCGGATGAGCGCGTCCTTGCGCTCGGCGCCGCCAAGCTCCTTGGCGACGACAAGCTCGCGATGGCGCAGCGTGTCGACGATGTCCATGGCGAGCATGACATCGTCGAGCGATTGCTTCGGCGCATCCGCCGCCAGCATCGTAGTCGCGCTCATGGCGCGTCAGGTGCGGTCGAGCGCGGCGCTGGCGCCGGTTTCGATCAGATGCGCGAGGCGTTTCTTGCCGTCTTCGACCGCTTCGCGGATTTCGGTCGAGTTCTCGGTCGCAGCCTTGCGCATTTCCTGAATGATCGTCTGGCTGCGCTCCTGGAATGTCACGACGCTTTCGACGAGTTTCTTCACCGCGGCGGCGGAAACCGTCGGGCCATAGCCGGCGCGGACGGCGGCCTCCTGCACCTTGCCGCCGATCTCCGACAGCGTTTCGAGGCTTTCGTCGATGCCCTTTTTCATCGCTTCGACAGTCTGCGTCGATTCATGCAGGCCGTGCATGCCGGTGAAGGTCGCGGTCAGCGCCGTCAGCACCGTCTCATTGGTGCCGAAAAACGACACCGCCTGCGCGTAGATGCGCTCCTTCGCATTCGTCGTCTGCACGAGCCGCGTCATCACCACTTCCGACGTGTTGTAGCCGATGGTGATATTGTCGGAGAGGTCCTTCGCGACCTGATAGCGCTTTTCTTCCTTCTGCAGCGCGCGCAGCGCTTCGTCGCGGTCAAGCTCAAGTCCGGCGCGCTCGGCGGCGTCATCGCCGGCGAAGGCGGCGACCTTGTCGACCGCGGATTTGAGCTGCGCCTTGACGTCGGCGAGCTTGCCTTCCGCCGTCTTGAGAACGTCAAGCGCGAGCACTTCCGACTGCTTCATCGCGCCGCGAAAATCGCGATAGGCCTCTAGGATGCGCGTCTCGCGCTCGACCTGGTTGCGGGTTTCGCCGGCGACATCGAGATAGACCTTGCGGATCTTGTCGAAGCGGGCGGCGATGTCGCCGCGCGTCATCTTCATCCAGGCATTGGAGACGCGCTCCATCGTCGAGATCTTGCCGTCGGCATATTGGTCGACCAGCGACTTGGCGTCGTCGCGAATCGAATCGAAGGCGCCGGTGATCTCCTTGTAGCGCTCGCCGACCGTCATATTGGCGACTTGTTCGCGCACGACCTCGTTGAAATGAGACGCCTGGTCGAGGGTGCGGGCGATCGCGGTGACGCGGTCCTGGTCGAGATCGGCGATCTGGTTCAAGAGCGCCACGATCGGCGCGGGGCTTCCCGCCTCCGGCGCAAAACCGAGCGCACGCAGCTCGCCCATCGCCTTGTCGAGATATTGCAGCGCGGTCGCGCGTAGGGGTTCAGCCATGGCGTCGTTTCCTCCCTCTTTGGCGCGCCCTAGATAGGAAATAAGCCGGGCCGCTTCCAGCCCTTGAAATTGCGCGCGGGGCGCCATTGGAGCCGGGCGCGGTCTGTGGTGAGATGAGGCGCATGATTTGCGCCATGAACCGCGCCGGAAGGACATGATGGCGGACCCGATTGCCGCAAGCGCGCTGACGGCGATCGGCCATGTCGGGCTTGCCGGCGCGGTCGGATTTCTCGTCGGCTTCGAGCGCGAATGGACGCAGGCGCTGGAAAAGCGCGAGCACACCTTCGCC
>JBGSNB010000206.1:0-8836 GCA_041739835.1 Parvularculaceae bacterium
ATGGGCGGCGCGCAGCCGCTCGCCGCGGTGATGGCGGGCGCCGCCTGCCTTGCGATCGAATGCCAGCAATCGCGTATCGACAAGCGGCTGGAGACGAAATATCTCGATGAACAAGCGCGCGATCTCGGCGACGCGCTGGCGCGGATCGAAAAGGCGAAAAAAGACAGGCGCGCGGTGTCGATCGGCCTGCTTGGCAATGCGGCGGAAATCCTGCCTGAAATGATGCGGCGCGGCGTTCGGCCCGATGCGGTCACCGACCAGACCTCGGCGCATGATCCGGTCAATGGCTATCTCCCCATCGGCTGGACGGTCGATGAATGGATGACGCAGCGCGAGCGCGATCCGAAGAAAGTCGAGCGCGCCGCGCGCGCGTCAATGGCGAAGCATGTCGAGGCGATGCTGGAATTTCACCGGCAAGGCGTTGCGACCTTCGACTATGGCAACAATATCCGTCAGGTCGCCTTCGACGAAGGCGTCAGGAACGCTTTCGATTTTCCGGGCTTTGTGCCCGCCTATGTGCGCCCGCTCTTTTGCAGGGGCGTCGGCCCTTTCCGCTGGGCGGCGCTCTCCGGCGATCCGGATGACATCGCCAGGACCGACGCGAAGGTGAAAGAACTGATGCCGGACGACAGGCATCTCCATCGCTGGCTCGACATGGCGAGGGAGCGCATCAGGTTTCAGGGCCTGCCGGCGCGCATTTGCTGGGTCGGATTGGGCGACCGTCACCGCCTCGGCCTCGCCTTCAACGAAATGGTTGCGAAGGGCGAATTGAAGGCGCCGATCGTCATCGGCCGCGATCATCTTGACAGCGGTTCTGTCGCCTCCCCCAACCGCGAGACCGAAGCGATGAAGGACGGCAGCGACGCGGTCTCCGACTGGCCGCTGCTGAATGCGCTGCTCAACACCGCCGGCGGTGCGACATGGGTGTCGCTGCATCATGGCGGCGGCGTCGGCATGGGCTATTCGCAGCATTCAGGCGTCGTCATCGTCGCCGATGGAACGGAAGACGCCGCACGGCGGCTGAAGCGGGTGTTGTGGAATGATCCGGGCACCGGCGTCATGCGCCATGCGGACGCGGGCTATGACGTCGCGATCGACTGCGCGCGCGAGAAGGGTTTGGATTTGCCGATGGTGGGTGCGAAATAGATGACGGAAATCACGCTCTCCCCCGGCGCCGTCACCCTCACCGATCTCCGTGCGATCTGGAACGGCGCGGGCGTTTCGCTTTCGCCAGCGGGCTTCGCCGCCGTGGATGCCGCCGCCGCCAGCGTTGACCGCATCGTCGCGTCGAACAAGACCGTCTACGGATTGAACACCGGCTTCGGTCTGCTCGCCAATACGCGCATTCCGAACGATCGGCTAATTGAACTGCAGAAGAAGATCGTGCTCTCTCACGCCTGCGGGCTCGGCGATGCGCTCGACGAGCGCATCACGCGATTGATCCTCGCGACCAAGGTCATCGGCCTTGCGCGCGGCGCCTCCGGCGTCAGGCGCGACACGGTCGAACGGCTGCTCGACTTCCTGGAGCGCGGCCTCCTCCCCGTCATTCCGGAGCAGGGCTCCGTCGGCGCCTCCGGCGATCTCGCGCCGCTTGCGCATATGGCCGCCGCAATGATCGGCGTCGGGGCGATCCGTATGAACGGCAAGGCGGTGAAGGCCGCAGACGCGCTGAAACAGGCGGGCCTTGAGCCGCTTGAGCTGGGGCCGAAGGAAGGCCTCGCGCTTCTCAACGGCACACAGGTGTCGACCGCGATCGCGCTCGACGCGCTGTTCAAGGCCGAGCGCGTTTTCAGCGCGGCGCTCTGCGCCGGCGCGCTCTCCGTCGATGCGCTGAAGGGATCGCTGTCGCCCTTCGACAAACGCATTCACGCACTGCGCGGGCAGCCGGGACAGATTGATGTCGCGCGCGCCCTTTGCGTGATGCTGGAGGGAAGCGCGATCAATCAAAGCCATATCAATTGCGACCGCGTTCAGGACCCCTATTCCTTCCGCTGCCAGCCGCAAGTGATGGGCGCGGCGCTGGATCTGTTGCGCTTTGCGGCGCGAACGCTCACCATTGACGCGAACGCCGTCACCGACAACCCGGTTGTCTTTCCGGACAAGGACGAAGCGATTTCCGGCGGCAATTTCCACGCCGAGCCGGTCGCCTTCGCCGCCGACATGATCGCGATGGCGCTCTGCGAAATCGGCTCGCTGTCGGAGCGGCGGACGGCCGTTCTCATCGATCCGAAAATGAGCGGACTGCCGGCTTTCCTCGTCGCCGACGGCGGCGTCAATTCCGGCTTCATGATCGCGCAGGTGACGGCGGCGGCGCTCGTCTCCGAGAACAAGTCGATGGCGTTTCCGGGCAGCGTCGATTCGATCCCGACATCCGCCGGTCAGGAAGACCATGTGTCGATGGCGACATCGGCGGCGCGCAAGGCCGGCCGCATCGCGAAGAACGCCGCCGGCGTTATCGGCGTTGAGCTCCTCGCCGCGGCGCAAGGCGTCGATTTCCACGCGCCGATGAAGACCGCGCCGGCGTTGCAGAAGGTCCATGCGGCTGTCAGGCGCCGGGCGGCGCCTTGGGACCAGGACCGCTATTTCGCCGACGAGCTTGCAGCGATGCAGCAGGAAACGCTCGAAAACGACCTCTTCCTGCAGCTTCCGGCGATTTCGATCGATCCTTGAATCGGCCCGTCGAAAAGTCTCCGCTTTTCGTATCTTGAATTGCGGCGAAGCGTTGCCGAGCTTGCGCGAATGCGGGCATATCGCCGCTGGAATTTGTCGCCCTTGCGCTGAACCAAAGCAGGAAGAATGGAGAACCAGTCGTGGAAAAACATCTCGCCGTATCGGCCATCGCCCTCGCCGTCGCGCTGGGAGGCGCGCCGCTAATGGCTCAGGAGGCGGCGACCAGCGCACCTGTCACACAGGAATCAGCCGCGGCGCCCGCGCTTGCCGCCGATCATGTGCTGCTGGCGGAATGGACCGGGCCGTATGGCGGGGTTCCGCCCTGGGACACGGTCGTCGTCGATGAATTCGCTCCCGCTTTCGATCAGGCGATCGCCGCGGCGCGCGCCGACATCGACGCCATCACCGCGAACAAGGCGAAGCCCGATTTCGACAATACGATCGCCGCGCTCGAAAAATCCGGCGCGGCGCTGACGCGCCTGCAAAACCTGTTCGGCGTTTACTCCGGCAATCTCAACACCGGCGCTGTGCCGGAAATCGAGCTGGTGGTTTATCCAAAGCTCGCCGCCTTCGGCGATGAGGTCGCGCAGAACGAGGCGCTGTTCAAGCGCGTCGCCGCCGTTTACACGAGCAAGAAGTTCAAGAAGCTGAAGTCCGAACAGCAAAGGCTGGTCGAAGATCACTACAAGGGCTTTGTGCGCAACGGCGCCAATCTCGATCAGGCCGGCAAGACGCGCGTCGCCGAGATCAACCAGCGCCTCGCAACGCTCGGCACGCAGTTCACGCAAAACCTGCTGAAGGACGAAGAAACCGTCACCTGGATAGATCGCAAAGCCGACCTCAAGGGCCTGCCGCAGTCAATCGTTGACGGCCTCGCGGAGACGGCGAAGGAACAGGGAAAATCCGGCAAGTGGGCGGTCCTCAACACGCGGTCTGCGGCCGATCCCGTCCTCACCGATTCCGACAATCGCGCGCTTCGCGAAAAGGTCTGGCGCGCCTTCGTCAATCGCGGCGACAATGGCGACGCCGAGGACAACAACGCGATCATCGCCGAGACGCTGAAACTGCGCGCGGAGCGCTCGAAGCTGCTCGGTTATCCGACCTATGCGCATTGGGCGATCGAACGGCAAATGGCGAAGACGCCTGAGGCAGCGATGGAGCTGATGGAGAAAGTCTGGCCGAAGGCGCTGGCGCGCGTGAAGGAAGAAGTCGCCGACATGCAGGCGATTGCCGACGCCGAAAAAGCAAATCTCACGATCGAGCCGTGGGACTACCGCTATTACGCAGAGAAGGTCCGCAAGGCGAAATACGATCTCGACTTCAACGAGGTGAAACCCTACCTCCAGCTTGAAAAGCTGCGCGAAGCGATGATGTGGGCTTCGGGCGAGCTTTACGGCTTTGCCTATGAGGAGATAACAGACGTTCCGGTGTTCAACCCGGATGTGCGCGCCTGGAAGGTGCTGGGCGCCGAGGGCGAATTTGTGGGCCTTTGGTACTTCGATCCCTATGCGCGCACCGGCAAGGGATCTGGCGCATGGATGACCGAATATCGCGGCCAGCAGAAGCTGATCGGCGACATCAAGCCGATCGTCTCCAACAACTCGAATTTCATCAAGGGCAAGCCCGGCGAGCCGGTGCTGATTTCCTGGGACGACGCCGAGACGCTGTTCCATGAATTCGGCCACGCGATTCACGGCCTAAATTCAAAAGTCACCTATCCCTCGCAGGCCGGCACGAGCGTCCCGCGCGACTATGTGGAGTTCCCGTCGCAGATCAACGAGCGGTGGCTGATGACGCCGGAAGTGATGAACCGCTTCCTCGTCCATCATGAAACCGGCGAGCCGCTGCCGCAGGCGCTTGTCGACAAGATCAAGAACGCCAAGACCTTCAATCAGGGTTTCTCGACTGTCGAATATCTGATGAGCGCGCTCGTTGACATGAAGCTGCATCTGTCCGGCGACGTCGATATCGATCCCGATGCGTTCGAGCGCCAGACGCTGGCGGATCTCGGCGCGCCGAAGGAAATCGTCATGCGCCACAGGACGCCGCAATTCGGGCACATCTTCGCGGGCGAAGGCTACGCCGCCGGCTATTACAGCTATCTGTGGGCGGACACGATCACGGCCGACGCCGCGGAAGCGTTCGTCGAGGCCGGCAGCTTTTACGACAAGGCGACCGCGAAGAAGCTGCATGATCACATCATGTCGGTCGGCGATTCGATCGACCCGGCGGACGGCTTCCGGCTTTTCCGCGGGCGCGACGTCGACACCTCGGCGCTGCTCCGAGATCGCGGCTTTCCCGTCGACTGAGCGAGAGTCGAAGGGCGGCGCTGCGGCATGACGCATTTGCGGACGGGCGACACCCGCCCGCAAATCGGCTAATCATCCTGACGAATGGGAGCTGACCTCATGCCAGCGGATGACGCCAGAATGCCGGCGCTTGATCCTTACGAGCTTGACGACCGGTATCGCCGCCGCGCGGGGCGCGTCTTCCTGACCGGGAGTCAGGCGCTGGTCGCGATCATGCTGCATCAGCGCCGACAGGATCGCGCCCAAGGGCTCAACACGGCGGGGTTTGTCTCCGGTTATCGCGGCTCGCCGCTCGGCGGCGTCGATCAGGCGATGTGGCGCGCCGGCAAGTTCCTGAAGGAAGAGCAGATCGAATTCCTGCCGGCGATCAACGAAGATCTCGCGGCGACCGCGATCCTCGGCGCGCAGCAGGTGGAGCTTGAAGCTGACCGCATCGTCGAGGGCGTCTTTTCGATGTGGTACGGCAAGGGACCGGGCGTCGACCGCGCCGGCGATGCGCTGAAGCACGGCAATGCTTACGGCTCCTCGCCGCATGGCGGCGTGCTGGTCGTCGCCGGCGACGATCATGGCTGCGTATCCTCTTCGATGTCGCACCAGTCGGACGTCGCCTTCATGTCGTGGTACATGCCGACGCTGAACCCGGCGTCGATCGCCGAATATATCGACTACGGACTATATGGCTTCGCGCTGTCGCGCTTTTCCGGCATGTGGGTCGGCTTCAAGGCGATCTCCGAAACCGTCGAAGGCGCGTCCAGCGTCGAATTGCCGGCGCCGCCCCTGTACCGGACGCCGGCCGACTTCGCGATGCCCGAAGGCGGGCTCAACATGCGCTGGCCCGATCTTCCGGGGATGCAGATCGAACGGCGCATGAAATTCAAAAAGGAGGCGGTGCGCGCCTTCGCCAGAGCCAACCCGCTCGACCGCGCCCTCTATAATGCGCCGGGCGCGCGTTATGGGATCATCACGACCGGCAAGGCGCATCACGATGTTCTGGAAGCGCTCGCGATGCTCGGCGTCGACGAGCGCCGCGCGCGCGCGATCGGCCTCGACATCTACAAAATCGGCATCGTCTGGCCGCTCGAAAACGACGGCGCCGAGCGCTTCATGGCGGGCAAGGAGGAAGTTCTCGTCATCGAGGAGAAGCGCGGCATCATCGAGAGCCAGCTGAAGGAATATCTCTATGACCGCGCGGTCGCAAAACCAAAGCTCATCCTCGGCAAGCATGACGAACGCGGCGCGCCGCTGATTTCATGGGTCGAGGAACTGACGCCGTCCGGCCTCGCGCCGATCATCGCCGCGCGCCTCAATCGCATCTTCCCGGAAATGAATTTCGACAACGCGCTCGCCCGGATCGCGCGCGCCTCCCGGGAAGCCGATGCGCCGGGCGGCGCCAAGCGAATTCCCTATTTCTGTTCCGGCTGCCCGCACAACACCTCGACAAAAGTGCCGGCGGGTTCAAAGGCGCTCGCGGGCATCGGCTGCCACTTCATGGCGTCTTGGATGGACCGCGACACCACATCGCTGATCCAGATGGGCGGAGAAGGCGTCAACTGGGCGTCGAAGTCGATGTTCCTGAAGAACTGTCCGCACATTTTCCAGAACCTCGGCGACGGCACCTATTACCATTCCGGCTACATGGCGATCCGACAGGCGGTCGCCGCTAATGCCAACATCACATACAAGATTCTATTCAACGATGCGGTAGCGATGACCGGGGGACAACCGATCGACGGCGTCCTCACCGTGCCGGCAATCGCCAATCAGCTGAAATCGGAGGGCGTCAAGAAGATCGTCATCGTCTCCGACCAGCCGGAGAAAGTCATTGAGGTCGGGGGCTACCCTTCCGACGTCGAAGTTCGACATCGCGACGATCTCGATGCGGCGCAGCGCGGCCTGCGTGAGATAAAGGGCGTCACGGCGCTGATCTATGAGCAGACCTGCGCGGCCGAAAAGCGCCGTCGACGAAAAAAGGGCGAATACCCCGATCCGCCGAAGCGCATCTTCATCAACGACCTCGTCTGCGAGGGCTGCGGCGATTGTTCGAAGCAGTCGAACTGCCTGTCGATCGTGCCGGTCGAGACCGAATTCGGCCGCAAGCGGAAGATCGACCAGTCCTCCTGCAACAAGGATTATTCCTGCGTCAAAGGTTTTTGCCCGAGCTTCGTCTCGGTGGAGGGCGGCGAACTGCGGAAGCCCGAGGCGCGCGCGCAAGACGCGCCGCTGCAAGAACTTCTCGCATCCTTGCCGGCGCCAGCGATCCCGTCGATCGGCCGCGCCTATGATCTCCTCGTCGCCGGCGTCGGCGGCACCGGCGTCGTAACGATCGGCGCGATCATCACCATGGCGGCGCATCTCGAAGGCAAGGGCGCCAGCGTTCTCGATTTCATGGGCTTTGCGCAGAAGGGCGGCTCGGTGCTCTCCTATGTGCGGCTTGGCGCGACGCCGGACGCGCTCCATCAGGTGCGCATCGATCTTGGCGAGGCGGAAGCCGTCATCGCCTGCGACCTTGTCGTCGCCACTGAGCCGCGCGCGCTCGCCGTCATGCAACAGGCGCACACCCGCGCCGTCGCCAACACCGGCATCATGCCGACCGCCGATTTCATCCGCGACCGCAATATCGACTTCGCCGCGCATCAACGCATCAAGTCGTTGCGGACAGCCTGCGGCGCCGACCATGTCGAGACAATCGACGCGAGCGAAATCGCGCTTCGCCTGCTCGGCGACACTGTATTTTCCAACATGTTCCTGCTCGGCTTCGCCTGGCAGAATGGCCTCGTGCCGATCAGCGGCGCGGCGTTGGCGCGCGCGATCGACTTGAACGGCGTTGCTATCGCCAAAAACAAGACCGCCTTCGAACTTGGCCGCGCCGCCGTTGTAGACGCCGCGAAGGTCTTGCAGTCGGCCGGGCTTTCAGCCGCGCCGGCGGCCGAGCCGCCATTGGAAGCATCCGTCGCCCGGCGCGCCGACTTCCTCGCCGCTTACCAGAGCGCGACTTACGCCAAATCGTATACGGACTATATGGAGGCGGTGACGGCCCGCGCAGCGGTCGTTGACGGCGGCGAGGCGTTCTCGCGCGCGGTCGCGCGCTATCTATTCAAACTTATGGCGTATAAGGATGAATATGAGGTCGCGCGGCTTTATACCGACGGCGCCTTCAAGAAGAAGGTCGCCGCGGAGTTTTCCGGCGAATACAAGCTCAAATTCCATATGGCGCCGCCGGTCTTCAATCGCGGCGTCGATGACCAGGGCCGACCGTTGAAATCGGTCTTCGGCCCCTGGATGTATGGCGCGCTCGCCGTCCTGAAACATCTTCGCTTCCTGCGCGGCACGGCGTTCGACCCCTTCGGCGCCTCCGAAGAACGTCGCCTTGAGCGGCGCCTCATCGCCGATTACCGGTCGCGGATCGACGATATTTCGAGCCGGTTGACCGCCGCCAATATCGGCCTCGCAACGGAAATCGCCAGCTTGCCTGACGACATTCGCGGCTATGGTCCGGTGAAGCTCGCCGCGATCGAGAAGGCGGAACAGCGGTTCTCCTCGCTGATGAAAGCGTTTAATGAAGGCCGCGCTGAAGTCGCCGCCTGAAAGTGAGAGAGATGTTCGCCGACCTTCCCGCGCTGCCGCCGGACGCCCTTTTGGGCCTCACCCAGCTTTTCAATGACGATGCGAGAGCGAGAAAGATCGATCTCGGAGTCGGCGTATTCCGCACGCCGGACAACAGGACGCCGGTGCTCGCCGCCGTCGCGCGCGCGCAAGAGCGTCTCGTCGGCCGCGAGACAACAAAGGTTTACCTGCCGCCGGAAGGCGCGCCGGGGTTCGCCGACGCGGTCCGAAGGCTGATCTTCGGCGACGCGATT
>JBGSNB010000212.1:0-7357 GCA_041739835.1 Parvularculaceae bacterium
GGCCGCGCAGCCGGCGCCCATATCCGCCTTGGCCGGAGCGGGGTAGAGGGTCGTCGGACCGCTGCAGATCAGGCCGGCGTCGAAAGGGCGAAGGGTGAAGAGGCCGTCGTTGAAAATTCGAAAGAAGGACATGGCGCGCGCGGGACGCGTCCTCGGCGCGGCGCTGGTCCTCCTCATCGCGTCGCCCTTCCTCGGCGCGGTCGTTTATCGGTTCGTCCCGCCGCCTGGCACCTGGACGATGCTGCAGCGGAAATTGTCCGGCGACGTCATCGTCCATCCGTGGACGCCGCTGCGAAAAATTTCGCCGCATCTCGTGCGCGCCGTGATCGCGGCGGAGGATTCGCGCTTCTGCGAGCATCGCGGCATCGATGTCGAGGCGGTGCAGGACGCGCTCGAAGACAATCGCAAGAACGGCAAGCGCCGGCGCGGCGGCTCGACGATCTCGCAGCAGACCGCGAAGAATGTCTTCCTGTGGCAAGGCGGCGGCTGGCTGCGCAAGGCGTTCGAGACCTATTTCACCGTGGTCGCCGAGACGATCTGGGGCAAGCGCCGCACCATGGAATTGTATCTGAACGTCGCCGAATGGGGCGACGGGCTGTTCGGCGCCGAGGCCGCGGCGCGAGGCCGCTTCGGCAAGAGCGCGAAGGACCTCTCGAAACACGAGGCGGCGCTGCTCGCCGCGGTGCTCCCGAGCCCCAACAAATGGCGCGCCGTCAATCCAGGCCCCTATGTGCGCGGCCGCGCCGCGACAATCCGTAAGCGGATGGATGTCGTGAAGAACGAGGGGCTTGACCGATGCGTGCTCGGCAAGTGAAGTATGCTTTTTGGAGGAAGCCGCCATGTCAGACCCTGTGATCGCCCAAAAGGCGCCGATCGCCGCCGATGTCGAGGCGGGCAAGAGCTATTTCTGGTGCGCCTGCGGCCAGTCGAAAGCGCAGCCTTTTTGCGACGGTTCGCACAAAGGAACCGCCTTCGCCCCGGTCAAATGGACGGCGGGTGAGACGAAGCGGGTCTTCTTCTGCGCCTGCAAGCGCACCAAAGGCCAGCCGCTCTGCGACGGCTCGCACAAAGCGCTGTGACGCCCCGATGATGAAAGCGCTCGCTTTGCTGATGCTGATTGCCGGGCTTGGCGCCTGCGCGCGGCAGGAGACCGGCCTTGTCACGGTGCGGCTCTCGACCGATCGCGGCGACATCCTCATCGATCTTTATACGGAGAAGGCGCCGGCGACAGCGGCGAACTTTCTCGCGCATGTCGACGCCGGCCTATATGAGGGCGCCGCCTTTTACCGGACGACGCGGCCGGACAATGATCCGATGATCGAGGTCGTGCAGGCGGGGCTGTGGGACCCGAAACGGGAAGGCGCGGAGGGCTATGAATTCACGCCGCCGCTGCCGC
The DNA here is from genome assembly GCA_041739835.1 of Parvularculaceae bacterium. Lineage (GTDB taxonomy): Bacteria > Pseudomonadota > Alphaproteobacteria > Caulobacterales > Parvularculaceae > Amphiplicatus. The sequence continues at coordinate 1,397 of JBGSNB010000212.1, forward strand.
CGATCGCGCATGAGACGACGGCGCTCAGCGGCCTTGCGCATGAGGACGGCGTCATTTCGATGGCGCGCGTCGAGCCGGGATCGGCGACATCGGAATTCTTCATTTCGGTCGGCGACAATCCGGAACTGGATTTCGGCGGCGCGCGCAATCCGGACGGGCAGGGATTTGCCGCCTTCGGGCGCGTCCGCGACGGCATGGATATCGTCCGCGCCATCCATCAGGCGGAGACCGAAAGCGGCGAGGGCTTTGAAGGCCAGTTGCTGACGGCGCCGGTGAAGATCCTGTCGGCGCGACGGGAGAAATAAGGGATGGCGAAAACCTCTGCCCGCCACACGGAAATCCTCGACGGCTATAGGCGCGGCGACACGCGTTTCAATGCATGGGCCAAGGAGAAGCTGGGGACGTTTCGCCTTTCGGATTGGCGATGGGGCGGCGTGTCGATGGTGTGGGAGATCGACGACCGCTTCCTCATGCCGGACGGCGTGATGTTCGGCGGCCATGTCGCCGCCGTCGCCGACCATGTCGCGGGTCTCGTCGCGATGACCGTCCTCGAAGCCGATGAAGACCGCTTCCGCACTTCGCGGCTGGAGACCATTTTCTTCCGCCCGATCATGAAGCCGCGCGCGACGATCGAGGCGCGCGTCGTCAACGCGTCGAAATCGCTGATCCATGTCGAGGCGGATTTTCTCAGCCCCGAGGGCAAGCTCGCGGCGCGCGTTGCGGCGACGCAAATGAAACGCAAGGAAGGGAATAAGGACTAGGGAATAGGGGCTAGGTTTTGTGACGCGGCGGCTATAGAAGCCGCCAATCCCTATTCCCTTTTCCCTAGTCCCTCCTCATGCCCGATCTCCTCCTCGAACTCTTTTCCGAAGAAATCCCCGCCCGCATGCAGCAAAAGGCGGCGCGGGATCTTGAGCGGCTGATGAATGAGCGGCTGATCGCGGCGGGTTTCCTGCCGGAGGGGGTGAAGGCCTTCGCCGGGCCGCGCCGCCTCGCCCTCATCGCGACAGGATTGCCGGCGCGCCAGCCGGACCGCCAGGAGGAAAAGAAAGGCCCCCGCGTAGGCGCGCCGGAAAAGGCGATCGAGGGCTTTCTGAAATCGGCGGGCCTCGCCTCGCTCGACCAATGCGCGATCGAGGAGGACAAGAAGGGCCGCTATTACGTCGCACGGACGCTTGAAAAAGGGCGCGCCACCGCCGAAGTGATCGCCGATGCGGCGCCGGCGATCATCCGCGAATTTCCCTGGCCGAAATCGATGCGCTGGGGCGACGGCGACCTCAGATGGGTGCGGCCGCTCAAATCCGTGCTTTGCTGTTTCAATGACGAGATCGTGCCGTTCGAGATCGGCGGCGTCAGGTCCGGCGACACGACGCAAGGCCACCGGCGCTTTTCGTCGGCGCCGATCCATGCGCGCAATTTCGACAAATATGTGCCGGCGCTGACGACCGCCAAGGTGATGATCGACGGCGAGGCGCGCGCGGCGCTGATCGCCGCCGACGCCAAGACGCTCTGCGAGGCGCAGGGGCTGGAACTCGTTGAGGACAAGGGCCTCCTCGCCGAAGTTGCGGGCCTCGCCGAATGGCCGGTCGTGATGATGGGGTCGTTCGACGCCAAATTCCTCGCGCTCCCCGACGAGGTCTTGACCGCGTCGATGCGCGGGCACCAGAAATATTTCTCGGTGAGGGACCCGAAGACCGGCCGCCTCGCCCACAAATTCGTGTACGTTGCAAATATCGACGCGCCGGACGCCGGACGCGCCATGCGCGCCGGATACGAGCGCGTGCTGACCGCACGGCTGTCAGATGCGTGGTACCTTTATCAGCAGGATCTGAAGACGCCGCTCGAAGCGCGCGTCAAGGATCTCGACCGTGTGACGTTTTTTGAAGGGCTGGGGTCGATCGGCGACAAGGCGCGGCGCGTCGCGGCGCTGGCGAAGGAGATCGCCCCGGCAGTCGGCGCCGATCCCGCGCTCGCGGAAAAAGCCGCGCTGCTGGCAAAGGCGGATCTGACCACCGGCATGGTCTACGAATTCCCGGAACTGCAAGGCCTGATGGGGCGCTATTATTATCTGGCGCAATCGTCTTCTCCCCTCTCCCGCACTGCGGGAGAGGGGAACGCCATCGCCGACGCCATCCGCGATCACTACAAACCTCAGGGCACGGACGATGACGTGCCGACCGCGCCGGTGACGGTCGCGGTGGCGCTGGCGGACAGGATTGATACGCTCGTCCAATTCTGGAGCGCCTGGATGCGCCCCACCGGCTCTGGCGACCCGTTCGCTCTGAGGAGAGCCGCACTCGGATTCTCTCAGATCACTTTATCCTCAGCGGTTCGTATTCCCCTTGTTCCGCTCCTTCATTCTTCTTGGCCGCCGAAGGCGGTGACAAGAGGCGGCGGCGCTGGCACGCGAGCGGCGGGGACGGGTGCTTCTGGGGCCGGTCCGGCGGCGGCTCAGCCGTTGGATCTCCTCGCCTTCTTCCACGACCGCCTGAAAGTCTATCTCAAAGACAAAGGTCATCGTTACGACGCCATCGACGCGGTGCTGATCAAGGCCGACGGATCGCTGGAAGACGACCTCGTGCTCATCGTCATGAAGCTTGAAGCGCTCGAAGCCTTCCTGAAGACCGAGGACGGCGCCAATCTCGCGGCGGGGTTCAAGCGCGCGGCGAATATTTTGAAAGCCGAGGAGAAAAAGGGCGCACTCCCCGATGCCCTCAACGTTTCGGAAAGCGCGCTGCAGCAGGCGGAAGAAAAATCGCTTTTTGCCGCGCTGAAATCGGTAGAAGGCGCAGCCGCGGCGGCCGTCGCGGCCGAGAAATTCGCCGACGCGATGACGGCGCTGGCGGCCCTGCGCGCGCCCATCGACGCTTTCTTCGACAAGGTGACGGTCAACGCCGACGATCCGGCGCTGCGGGCCAATCGCCTCGCCTTGCTGCAGCGCTTCGTCGCCGCGACCCCGAGCGTCGCGGATCTGTCGAAGCTTGAGGGCTGAGCGTCGTCCGACGCGATTCCCCTATTCGGGGAAAACGCCCCAACATATTGTTCCGTAAGCGGAATTGAAAACCGTCCTACACCTGCGCGGAGGCCTTATGATGGCCTCATGACGATCGATGCCGCCAGTTTCATTTTTTTCCTTGCCGCCACGGCGTTCCGCCGCGGCGCGGCCGCCGGCGCGCGCGAAAAATGGACGCCTCTGTTTCCCGCCGAAAAGCATGCCCTTTGCGGCTGGACGCCGCGCCGCTCTTCGAAAAGCCGCAAGGCCGCGGCCGCAGAAGGGCGCCCTTTTTCGGGCTCAGAATGGCGAGGCGAAGTCGGCGAAGGACGGCGCGCGCGCGTCCTTGTCGGAAATGACGGCGCGCGCCGGGTCGACGCCCCAGTCGATGGCGAGCGCGGGATCGTTCCATCGGACGGCGCCGTCATGCGCGGCGGAATAAAAATCCGAGACCTTGTAGGCGACTTCCGTTTCGGGCTCGAGCGTCGCAAAGCCGTGCAGGAACCCCGACGGGATCAACATCTGCATGCCGTTTTCGGCCGACAGATGCGCGCGCACATGCCTTCCATAGGTCGGCGAGAATTTGCGCGCGTCGACCGCGATGTCGATGACGGCGCCCTTCAGCACACGAACGAGTTTGGCCTGCGCGCGCGGCGGCGCCTGGTAATGCAGCCCGCGCACGGTGCCGGCGGCGATCGATCGGGACTGGTTGTCCTGCACGAAAATGTCGGCGATCCCGGCGGCGCGAAAGCGCTCGGCGTTATAGGTTTCGGCGAAATGTCCGCGCGCATCCGCAAACCGCTTCGGCGTGATCAGCAAAACGCCGTCGATTTCCATCTTCCGAATGTCCAGCATCAAGGCTCCAGCTCAGGCGAATCGCAGCAGCAGGAACGCCGCCGCGACGGCGACGATCGCCATCAGGGATTCGCGCGCATAGTCGATTTTAATGAACTTCGACGCGAATTTCCAGTTGAAGGGCTGAGCGAGGATCGGCGTCAGCGCCGCAAAGACGATCGCCGCGTCGGCGCCGAAACGCTGATAGATCAACGGCGTCACGCCAAACAGCACGCCGCCCGGAAGCACCGTGACGATGGTGAAGCGCCGGCTGTCGCCGCCGGTCAGCAGGACCGACGACAGCAGGCGATAGGGGACCAGCAGCAGCACGAGGGACAGCAGTTTCATGTAATGCGCGACGCCGTGATAGGCGTCAGTGTAAAGAAGCGCGATCGCGCGGTCGGCGAACAGCACGACGCCGGCGAACAGCGAAAGGCAGCCAAGCTCATAGACCAGCCTTATCCGCCTGTAGACGCGCGTCAGGTCCTGCGGTCGCTCGCGGTGCAATTCGGCGAGCGTCGGGTAGGCGATACGGCGCTGCACCGTCTCGACCAGCGTGCGGCCGGCGAGAATCCAGATGGTCGCGATCGAATAGAGCGAGAAGGCGCCGATATCGAACAGCCAGCCGAAAATGATCTGGTCGCCGCGCGCGACCAGGAATCCGAATGTCGAGGCGATGATCAGCCATTTGCCATAGTGGAAGATTTCGTCGAAATGTTCGCGTTTGAATCCGAAGCGCGCGGGCGGGCCTTTCAGGAAGACATGCGATCCGGCGCTCTTGGTGATTTCGGCGACCACAGCCCCGACCGCGAGCGAGTAAACGCCGAGCCCCGACAGCGCGGCGGTCGCCATTGCGCAAAGGGCGATCACCTGCGCGCCGAGTTCAAGGCGAATGACCGGCGCAAGATCGAGGCTGCGATTGTGCAGCGCGATCCGCATCGCCGAAAAGCCGGAGATGGTCACCGAAGCGGCGATGGTGAAAATGAATACCGGCAGCCGCGGGTCGGCGTAGACCGAACCCGGGCGGATGACGCCGCTCGCGACCAGCGACGGCAAGGCCGCGCCGACGATCGCGAGCACGCTGGCGATCAAGATGCAGCGCCCAAGCTGCATCAGCCGGGCGGTCGCCAGGAAATCCGGTTCCGCGCCGCGCCGCGAGCGCACGATGCTGGCGTCGAGGCCAAGATCGCTCATCATTGCGATCCAGATCTGCAGCGCAAAGGTGACGCCCATCAGGCCGAACGCATCCGGCGCAAGCAGGCGCGTCATGATCAGGTTGGAGGCGAGGCGGATCCCCTGCGCCGCGCCAAATCCGGACAGGGCGACGACGCCGCCCTTCAGCGCGCGCGATTTGAGGGTCTTCCCGTTAAGGAATTTTCCGAGCATGCGGCGAAGCTTCAACGGGTTACGGTTAACAAAATGGCGCCGGCGGCGGGAATTGATGCGATACTCGAACCGTGCGCCGGCGCAAGGGCCGGCCTGCGGCGAGGCGCCGCGCCTGTTGGCGCTGGCGCAAAACTTGATAAGGAAGCGCGCCCGCGCGGCGCCGCCATTTCCCGAGGAGCGATGATCAACCGGTACGGCCTCATCATCGGCGCCATGAAGGCGGGGACGACAACCCTCTTCGATCATCTCGCCCGGCACCCGCATATCGCCGGGTCGAACCCGAAGGAGCCGGGTTTTTTCGCCTTTGACGACCTCTTCGAGAACGGGCGCGACTGGTATGAGGGGCTCTTCAATTTCGATCCCGCCAGGCACAAGATCGCGCTCGATGCGTCGACCGACTATGCGAAATTTCCGCATTGCGGCGACGTGCCGGCGCGCCTTGCGGCCTATGGCGGCGAGTTCCGCCTCATCTATGCGCTGCGCCATCCGCTGCGCCGGATCGAGAGCCACGCCCAGCATGTGCAGCACAAAAGGCGCGAGGTCGGGCGCATCGGCTCCGTCCGCGCGGACCACAGCCTCGACGCCGGCGTCTCGCCGGTTTCGCTCGACATCTCGCGCTACGCGATGCAACTTGATCAGTATAAGGATTATGTCGACCGCGGCGCGGTGATGATCACGTCGGTCGAACGCCTGGCGGCGGACCCCGTCGGCGTCGCGCGCGCCGCATGCCTGCATCTCGGCGTCGATCC
>JBGSNB010000240.1:0-1613 GCA_041739835.1 Parvularculaceae bacterium
ATGACGCCGTCGCGGCGGCGGTCAGCGCGCAAGAGCGCCTCGACCGGCTGACGCGCGTCATCGCGCGCCATGTCGCGTCCGACGTGTGCTCGATCTATCTGCGGCTGCCGAGCGACGAGCTTGAACTTTACTCGACCGAAGGCCTCAATCGGGAAGCCGTGCACAAGACGCGCCTCAAATGGGGCGAGGGGCTTGTCGGCGTCGTCGCGCAGACGCAGCGCCCGCTGATCACTTCGGACGCGCCGCTGCACCCGAATTTCGCCTACCGGCCGGAAACCGGCGAGGATCCGCTGCACTCGTTTCTCGGCGTGCCGCTGATCCGGTCGGGCAAGTCGCTCGGCGTGCTCGTGCTGCAAAACCAGGAAAGCCGGCGGTATACGGACGAAGAACTCGGCGCCGCGCAGGCGGTGGCGACGCTGCTGGCCGAGATCGCGGCTTCGGGCGAACTCTTCGATCCGAGCACGACCGAGGATGTCGGCGCGATGCTGCACCGGCCGGAGCGGCTCCAGGGCGTTTCGATCGTCTCCGGCGTCGCCTTCGGCCGCGCGGCTTTTCACGAGCCGCCGACCCCGAAGCACAAGGTTTTTTCCAAGGACGCGGCGGCGGAAGCCGGGCGGCTGGAAGACGGCCTGTCGCGCCTGCAGGCGTCGGTCGACGCAATGCTGGCGAATTCCGGCCTCGAAGACGCCTCGCGCGAGGTGCTCGAGACCTATCGGCTGTTCGCCTATGACCGCGGCTGGAAAGAACGCATGCGCGCCGCGGTGATGTCGGGCCTGACCGCCGAAGCCGCGGTCGAACAGGTGCAGGCGGAAAATCGCGCCCGCATGTCGCAGGTGAAAGACCCCTATCTTCGCGAGCGTATGCACGATCTCGACGATCTTTCGAACCGCATGTTGCGGCTGTTGACAGGCGAGGCGGCGGCGGCGCCCGACTTGCCGGACGAGGCGATCTTGATCGCGCGCAGCCTTGGGCCGGCGGAGCTGCTCGAATATGACCGCTCGCGCCTCAAGGGGCTGATCGTCGGCGAGGCGTCCTCGACCTCGCATGTGGCGATTGTCGCGCGCGCGCTCGGCATTCCGCTTGTCGCCGGTTTCGACAATTCGATCCTGCTCGCCGAGCACGGCGACGAGATCATCGTCGATGGCGGCGCCGGCGAGGTGCATATTCGTCCGACGACGGATGTTTCGGCGAGCTATCGCGAGAAACAGGCGCTGCAATCGGAGCGGCAGGCGGCGTTCGCGGCCGAGCGCCATCTGCCGAGCGTGACGCGCGACGGCGTCGCCGTCGACCTCCTGATGAATGTCGGCATCCCGCTCGACATGACGCATCTCGACAGCGCGGGCGCGGCCGGCGTCGGGCTTTTTCGCACCGAGCTGCAATTTCTGATCGGCGCGCAATTGCCGCGCGCCGGCGTGCAGGAAAAGCTTTACCGCGAAATTCTCGACATGGCGGGCGGCAAGCCGGTCGTTTTCCGGACCGCCGATCTCGGCGGCGACAAGGCGGCCGCCTATATGAAGCGCCGCGACGAAGCCAATCCGGCGATGGGCTGGCGCGGCATGCGGATGGCGGTCGATCGCCCCGGCCTTTTCCGCCCGCAAATCCGCGCGCTGCTC
>JBGSNB010000263.1:0-5472 GCA_041739835.1 Parvularculaceae bacterium
GGACATTCACCGGCGTCCGCGCGCCGAGCGCTTGAGCTACCTGACGGCTCCGCGCACGGCGCGCTCGCCAAACCGAAAACCTTGGAGTATTCAACCGCAGGACTCTCTGATTAAACGCGGGAGCCAAGGGGCTCACATCAACGTTCACGTCCTAACGCGCGTTCGGCGAACGCCATCGCGTCGGCGCGAGTTCCCTTCGACACCGGCCGGGTCTTGTCCGGCATTGTCCGGAAGGCGAGTTCAACGGCGAAGAACGCCTCGCCCAGAGCCCTTGGCGTGAGGATGCTCTTGCCGGTCAAGAACGCGGCGCAGGTCTGCGGATCGACGTCCTTCAATTTCCTGAACAAGGGCTCATACCCCTTGGCGAGAAAATGCAGAACATTGTCACCCGCCTCGGGTAATTCCGCGTTCATCCGATCGACGAAGACGTTATTCGCCCATATCGCCGCCATCTGAGGATTATTGTTCGAGTCGAGATGAAGGTACCTGTCGACATAAATATCTGTGAGCGCGCTGTCATAGGCGGTCGCGCTGTCATGAAGCATCAGGGCCCGCGGGTCGTCGGACATGAGTTCGCGCGCCATGCCGTCGATGACGCGCCGCGTGCTGCCCGCCTCGATCTTCTTGACTCGCTCTTCGATCACGGCCTCTCGCGCCGTTTGGCGCAATGTCCGGTTCTCTCCATAGAGCCGATTTTTTTCGGACCAGTCGATATAGACAAGGAACGCCGCCGCCGCGAGCGCAAGCGCCGCCGCGCCGGCGCGCCAGGCGAAGCCCCGAGGCGTTAACGAGATAAAAACGACAAGGCCGGCCAGAAGCATTTTCGGCCAACCGACCACTGCGGCGACGTCGACAATTGTTTCGAGCATGGGTCCCCCTGCCGAATTCTCTCAAATATTGCAGGCGAGTATTGAAAGATCGCAAAATAAACGCCGGTTTTCACCGCTTGGTAGCCAATTGCCGGGCAAGTAATGGGCGGAAAACGGGGAGAAACTGAAATGATCGCAAGCGCGCGCAGAAGCGCCAGCTGGATTGCGGCCGTTCTATTCGCGGCTTTGTCGTCGTCTTGCGGCGAGAATGCGCCAGCGCCCGAGGAACCCCAGCGCCAATTGCCCGAAATCAAGCCGACCCATCGCCACATGGAACTGCTGGCCAAGCCGGGAAGGGAAATCTCCTTCGAAGCGAACGAAATCCACTTTCGACATGGCCTGGGAAACCGCGTTCTCCTGAAATTTTACGAAGGCGACTTTGCGGAGCTTGAGCGCCTTGCGACGATCTACAGGGGCGGAATGCTCACCGCCTCAGGAATTGAAAAGCTCGGGCCGTTCTATTGGTCGTTCATAGAAGACATGATCGTCGACAATCAGGGCGTCGACATGAGGGCGCCTGGATTGATCGCGGCATGGAAGGTTCAGTTTCCGCAGTCTCCGACGCCCTACATCGCAACGGCCTTCATGTACGAAGAAGTCGCGCGCCGCATGGAGCGCGGCGGCGATCCGCCGGTGGGCCTGGCGCGCAAACAACGCTTTCGGGATGAAGCGCTTTTGAGCCTGACGCAAAACTGGAATCTCGTGCGGATCGATCCTTACGCCCATGGCATGAAAATGCGGCTGATCGGCAATGGCGCGGTATCCAAGGAGACCTGGGAAGAGGCGTTCGAACAAGCAAGGCGCGAACATCCGGGACGCTTCGTCATCTATTTCGAGGCGGCAAATTCTGCGCCAAAAGCGAACGATTCGCTGCTGGACGCGGCTGCCTCGTCCGAGCGTATTGCGGGCATGCTCGCCGAAGCCATGGGCGAGGACGGCGACATCGGCTACGCCCGCACATGGTGGGCGGCGAGTGGGCGGTATTACGGCAAGCTGTTGTTCGAGCGCAGGATGGTCAATTGGGCTCGAATTCGGAATGGCTTCCATGGTATTATTGAGACCTATCCCGAACCATGGAACGTCAACAATTTCGCGCGTTTCAGCTGTATGGTCGGCGACGCGCCGAAGCTGCGCTATCTCGCACCGGCCGTCCGGCAATACCCGGACGACACAGTTTGGTCTCACGAAATTCGCGAGTACTGCCTCTTGTCCGCCGACGCGCAAATCGAGGAAATTCCGACGGAACCGCAATCGGCCGAAGGCGTCGCCTCGCCGGCGCGGCGGTTGTTCTGAGCGCCAAAGGCGCTGTGTCTTTGGGTGTGGGCGGGCTCGGTTGTCACGAGGCCTGCCAAGCCGACTGAAGTCCTTTTTCGTCTTCTTCAACGCCGCCTCCGCAAGGAGGCGGCGTTTTTGTATTGCGGCGCTGTCAGCGGCGAGTGCGCCATCGACCGCAAATCTGCCCTTGGCGCACCGTTTGCATCAAGTGCCGGCGTGCGACGCTGGGGGGGCATCGGCGCGTCCGACAGGGCGAGGCGACATGAAAATACATTCATCGACAGGAAATCCGCCGCCAAGCCTTGCGGCGCCGCCCGGCCATGCGCAGGATTTCAGCCCCGCCCCAACGGCCTTGCCGATGGGGCGGGATCTGCAGAGGGGATCAAAGAGCGGTTTATCCACACCCGCCATTCAGGACGTAAAGGACTGAGATCATGGAGCAATTTCTCTTCAGGAAGATCGGTCTCTGGGTCGTCCTGCTGGTCTTTTGTCTTGGCCTTATCGGCATGGTTAGTTTTGGCGCTGCGGTTCTCGACAGCGAGCGCAAGACGGCCCGTTTTGGCCAGCTGTCCGCCGCCGCCGTCGCCATCGCAGAAATCCCGGACACGGTGAAGCGGATGCTCGGCCCGGACACGCGGCTGACTGTCCATAATCCGGACCGGTTTGACGACCGCCCGACCGGCTGGACGCTCGCCCAAGGCATGCCGGCGGCGGCGCTGCAGGGTTATCTGCTGGTCAGCCGCTATGACGGCGATCGAAAGCGCAATGTCATCGAGCTGCTGTCGCTTGCCGACTGGAAAGTGGCGCACCGCTGGATTCCAGAGGCGTCCGAGCTTCTCGCCGACGCCGCGCGCAGCTCGGCGTTCGGCGATTACAGCACGTGGAGTTCGCAATATTTCCGCGGGATTCACCCGATCCTGACCGAAGACGGCGGCCTCATCTTCAAGGACCATTTCTCGCCGCTCTTTCGCGTCGACGCCTGCGCGCGGCGGGTTTGGATGAACGACGGCCGGATGTTCCACCACTCGACCGAACTGGACGCGGACGGGAATTTCTGGATCCCGGCGCTGGTCGAACCCCACTCGATCAAGCGGGTGCGCGAGGATTTTTTCGAAGACCAGATCGTCAAGGTCGGTCCGGGCGGCGAAGTGCTGTTTGAAAAATCGGTGGCGCAGATGCTGCTCGATGCCGGGCTCGACTGGATGATCTTCGCCAATGGCGAGTATCGGTTCGATACGATGCACCTGAACGACATCGAACCCGCCCTGACCGACGGTCCTTACTGGAAGAAGGGCGATTTGTTCTTGAGCCTGCGCAATATCTCGACGATTGTTCAGTATCGGCCATCGACGGACAAAATCGTCTGGCTGAAATCCGGCCCGTGGATGGCGCAGCACGATGTCGACATCCTCGATGACCGCCGCATCGCCGTTTTCGACAACAATGCGCAGATGCGCGGCGGCGAGACCTTCGTCGAGGGATCGTCGGAGGTGATGGTCTATGATTTTTCGACCAGCGAGATTGAAAGCCCGCTCCTGCAACCGATGCGCGAGAACAAGATCAAGACGCTTTTTGCGGGGTTCTACACCGCATTGCCGGGGAGCTACAGCCTCGTCGAAGACTCGACGGACGCGCGGCTCATGATATTCGATCGTTCCGGCTCAGTGGCCGCCGAATTCGTTAACCGGGCGGAAGACGGCAGGATCTATCATCTCGGCTGGACCCGTTTTGTCGAAAAGAACCTCGGCGATCGCGCATTGTCGAGCATAAAACTGGAGACTTGCGATGGATAAGCTCAAACGCCTCGTCCCGCCGCTCGCCGGCGCATTGGTCTTTGTACCGATGATGGCGCAGGCCTATATCGGACCCGGCGTCGGCGCCGGCGCATTGGCCGCGGTCGTCGGCGTCATCGGATCGATTTTCCTCGCGATTTTCGCGCTGGTTTTTTACCCGATCAAGCGGATGCTCAAGGCTCGCAAGGCGAAGGCGGCGAAGGCGTCGGCTCCGGATGTCGCGGCGTCCGTCGAAAAACCAGAGTGACATGATTTTATGGTTCTTCCTTCTTGTTGCGGCGGTGCTCGCCAGCGAAGCGATGGTGCGCCTGCCGCTGGTCGCGCAGATCCGGCGCGTCGCAGCGGCGGCGCGCAAATCCGCCAAGGTGGTGCGCAGCGCTGAGATTTCCGATCATTGGAAAGAACGTATCCTGCCGGCCTATTCCTGGGCGATCGGCAAGGGGTCGGTCGTGTTTTTCGCGATGTTGTGCCTGGCGCTGGCGCCGGTGGCGCTGCTCGGCCTGATATTTCCGGGCGGCATGGCGGCATGGGGCGCGGCCCTGTTGCAGCCCGCGGCGATCGCCGGCCTCTTCGTCATGTCGGCGGCCTATCTGTGGCTTCGCCAGAGGGCGCCGCGTGGCTGATTATTCGGTCCTCGAAAAGGCGTTGCACCGGCTCGCGCTCGGCTCGCCCGCGGTCGCGGAAATGACGCATGATCTTGAGCGCGGCCTGTTCCTGAAAACGGCGCCCGCCGACGACGGCCGGCATGTTTTCGTCACCGGCCTTGCGCGGGCCGGCACGACGATCCTGATGCGGGAGATTCATCGCACCGGCGAATTCGGATCGCTCACTTACGCCGACATGCCGTTCGTCCTCGCGCCCAATTTGTGGGCTGAAATCAGCCGCAAGGGACGTACCGCCGGCGCCCGCCGCGAGCGCGCGCATGGCGACGGCATCGAGGTTGATTTCGACAGTCCCGAGGCGCTCGACGAGGCGTTCTGGCGGGTATTCGACGGCGACAGCTTTATCGGCGCCGACGCGCTCCTCCCGCACGGCCCGGACGCTGCGCTGATCGATCGCTATCGCGACCTTATCCGGCTGGTGCTGCGAAGAACCGGCAAGGCGCGATATCTGTCCAAGAACAACAACAATATCCTGCGCATCGGGACGCTTGCGCCGGCGATGCCCGCCGCCGTGTTTCTGATCGCGCTGCGCCATCCGCTGCCGCATGCCGCGAGCCTTCTGGCGCAGCACAAGCGCTTCCGCGACGCCGACGCTTTCACCCGCCAATACATGACCTGGCTCGGCCATCATGAATTCGGCGCGACGCATCGCCCGTTCCGTTTCGGCGCGAGGCCGACCGGCGATCCGTCGGGACTCGACTACTGGCTGCGGGCGTGGATCGATGCCTATGGCGCCCTCGAAGCGGCGGCCTTGTCGCCGAATGTCGTTTTTGCACCCTATGAAGCGCTCTGCCGCGACCCCGCCGTATGGAAAGCGGTGGCGGCGCGGATCGGCGTCGAGGCCGGTCCTGCCGGCGAGCTGCGCGACATGAC
>JBGSNB010000262.1:0-4927 GCA_041739835.1 Parvularculaceae bacterium
GCGGCGGCAATGATGGCGGCAACGGCCGGGGTCCTGGCCGCGGCGGCGAGCCGCCTGATCTCGACGAACTGCTCAAAGCCTCAAAGCAGCGCCTGAAGCGCGCATTTCCGCGCGGACCCGGCGGCGGCGCGCCGCAGATCAATCGCCAGACAGCCCTCCTCGCCGCCGCAGGCGTCGGCGTTCTTTGGGCGCTCAGCGGCTTTTATCAGGTGGCGGCGTCGGAACTCGCGGTGGTGACGACATTCGGCAAATATGAGCGCGTGACGGGACCTGGCCTTCACTGGCATGTGCCCGCGCCCTTTCAGGGCGCCCGCAAAGTTGTCGTCACCGAGTTTCGCGAGACGCTGATCCCGCAAAGCGCGGCGCAGCGCAGCGAGAGCTCAAGCGGATTGATGCTGACCGGCGACAAGAACATCGTCGAGGTGGCGATCAAGGTTCAATGGCGGATCAAGCCGGACGTGACCGCCGCCGGCGGCGCCTTGCCGCCGGTCGCGCAATTCCTGTTCCTGATCGATGAGCCGGAAATCCTCGTCCGCGCCCTGACTGAGGCGGCGATCCGGGAAGTCGTCGGCCGCAATGAACTCGACTTTGTGCAAACGGACGGCCGCGCTGTCGTCATGGATGAAACCCGCGATCTGATGCAGGCCGCGCTCGACGAGCAGTCGACGGGCATCGAGATCGTCTCGGTCAACCTAGAAAAGGCTGATCCGCCGACGGAGGAAGTGAACCAGGCGTTTCTGGACGTCATCGCCGCCGCGCAGGACCGCGAACAGTTCATCAACCGCGCGCGCGAATTCTCGAACCGGATCGTGCCGGAAGCGCGTGGACAGGCGCAAAAAATCCTCGAAGAAGCGCGCGGATACCAGGCGCAGGTGACCGCCGACGCGCGCGGCCAGGCGAGCCGCTTTGACGCGATCTTGACCGAATACCAGAAAGCGCCGGAAGTGACGCGCCAGCGCATGTATCTTGAAACGACGGAACGCGTGCTCGGACCGATGAACAAGATCATCATTGACCAGGACGCCGGGTCCGGCGTCGTCCCCTATCTTCCCCTCAATGAACTGAACAAGAAGGCGGCTCAATAATGCGCCAGACAAGCCTCGCCGTTTTTGTCGGCGCTTTTTTCATCAGCCTGTTCGTTCTGTTGAACGCCGCGTTCGTCGTGCCGGAATCAAGATCAGCGATCGTATTGCGTTTCGGCGAGCCGACCGGCAATCACACGACAGCCGGCCTCAAATTCAAGACGCCCTTCATTGAAAACGTCGAATTCATCGACAAGCGCAATCTTGAACTCGATCAGGACGAAATCGAGATCATCGCCCGCAATCAGGAACGCTTGCGGGTCGACGCCTTCGCCCGTTATCGCATTGTCGATCCGGTGCTGTTCTATCAATCGGTGCGCACGGTCGCGGGCGGCGAGCAGCGGTTGACGACGCAGATGAACCAGACTGTCCGCCGCGTTCTCGGCGAGGTTTCGGTCGACGAAATCGTGTCGGGCAAGCGCAGCGAACTGATGGTCCGTATCCGCGAACTGCTCGGCGCCAGCGCCCGCCAGCTCGGCATCGAGATCATCGACGTGAAAATCCGCCGTGCGGACCTGCCGCTCCAGAACAGCCAGGCGGTGTTTCAGCGGATGATCACGGAACGCAACCAGCTCGCCCAGCAGATCCGGTCGCAAGGCAACGAAGAGGCGCAAAAAATCACCGCACAGGCCGAACGCGAAGTGATCGAGATCACCTCGAAGGCGCAGGAAGAGGCGGAAAAGCTACGCGGTCTTGCCGACGCCGAGCGCAACGCCGTGTTCGCCGCCGCCTATGGCAAAGACACTGAGTTCTTCGCTTTCTACAGGTCCCTTGTCTCCTATGAAGAGGCGCTCACCAAAGGGGAGTCGACGATCCTGCTGTCGCCCGACAGCGAATTCCTCCGCTATCTCAATAATGTGCGAGGCCGCCGTTAGCCGGACCCGCCGCCGCTTTGCCGGGGGCTGGTTTTCCGGTAACCTTGTCTTGGTAAGAAGCGGGGTCCGTCTTGGTCCAGGGTCAAGGCGGCGTCTGAAGAGGCGAGGGTATGGCGTTGAAATTATTGATTTCTGTGGCGGCTGCGGTCGCGATGTCTGCGGTCGCCCCGGTGAATGCGGCGGCAGCGCCGCGCGGCGCGCCGGAAAGTTTCGCCGATCTGGCCGAGCGCCTATCGCCGGCCGTCGTCAACATTTCTTCGGCGCAGAAAGTGAATGGCGGCGGGCCCGCCGGCGACACTTCGCAGCTCCAGAAGAAATTCTCGCCGCAGGCGGTCTCGCTCGGCTCGGGGTTCATCGTCGATCCCAAAGGCATCGTCGTCACCAATAATCATGTCATCGACAACGCCGATCAGGTGACGGTGACGATGCATGACGGGCGCGAGTTCAAGGCGACGATCCGCGCCGTCGATCGCGAGACCGATATTGCGGTCCTGCAGCTCGACGCGCCGCCCGCCAAGCTCCCCTTCGTGAATTTCGGCGATTCCAATGTCGCGCGCGTTGGCGACTGGGTGCTGGCGATCGGCAACCCGTTCGGCCTTGGCGGCACCGTCACAGTCGGCATCATCTCGGCGCGCAATCGCGATATCGACGCCGGCAATTTCGACGATTTCATCCAGACCGATGCGGCGATCAATCGCGGCAATTCCGGCGGCCCGCTGTTCGACATGAGCGGACGCGTCGTCGGCATCAACACGGCGATCTATTCGCAGACGGGCGGATCGGTCGGCGTCGGCTTCGCGGTGCCGGCCGACCTGGCGAGCATCGTCGTCGACCAGCTGCTGACGCATGGCGAAACGCGGCGCGGCTGGCTTGGCGTGTCGATTGACGAAATGACGCCGAAGCTTGCGACCGAACTTGGTTTCGATCGCCCGCGCGGCGCGGTTGTCTCGGTCGTCCGCCAGAACAGCCCGGCGCTGTCGGCCGGCGTCCTGCCGAACGACATCATTCTCGAATTCAACAAGCGCCCGGTGAATACCGGGCGCGACCTGACCCGCGCCGTCGCCGACACGCCGGTCGGCGCGACGGTGCCGATCACCGTGTTGCGCGATGGAAAGCGCGTCATCCTGAAAGTCACTGTCGATCGCCGGGAGACCCGCGTTCTCGCCAGCGCGACCGGCGCGCCGCCGCTGAGCGGCCTCAAAGCCTCTGGCCTGACTCTGGAGCGCCCGACGCGCGACGTGATTGAGGCGTTCGGCCTTGCGCCGGATGTGCAGGGCGTCGTCGTCACCTCGGTCGATCCCGACAGCCAGGCGGCGATCGTCCTGCAGCCCGGCGACATCATCCTCGAAATCGGCTGGGAGCGCATGACCCGCCCGGAAGCGGCGGTGACGAAGCTCGACAAGCTGAGGAACCTCAATTCCGGTCCGGTGCAGATTTACGTCCAGCGCGGCGAACTCTTGTTCTACGAGTCGCTGCGGCCCTGACCGCGCCGGATCATTCTGCGAATTCAGATTGCGAAAGCCCC
Organism: Parvularculaceae bacterium; assembly: GCA_041739835.1. Classification (GTDB taxonomy): domain Bacteria; phylum Pseudomonadota; class Alphaproteobacteria; order Caulobacterales; family Parvularculaceae; genus Amphiplicatus. The sequence continues at coordinate 3,483 of JBGSNB010000262.1, forward strand.
TGCGCAAAAAGCAGCGCGGTCAGGTCGGCATGACCGATCGACGCACCGGCGGCCGCCGCGACTTTCGGCTTGGCGCGATAGGCGACGCCGAGACCCGCCGCGGTGATCATGTCGAGATCATTGGCGCCGTCGCCGACAGCCAGCGTTTCCGCGAGCGGGATCGACTTCGATTTTGCGTGCCGGCGCAGCGCCGCTTCTTTCGCCTTGCGGCCAAGGATCGGCAGCCTGACCTGTCCGGTTAGCGCGCCATTTTCGATCAGCAATTCGTTCGCCTGATGCAGCTGGAATCCGGCAAGCCGGGCGATCCGCTCCACAAAAAACGTGAAGCCGCCGGACACAAGCACGGTCGTTGCGCCGAGCGCATTCATGGTCCGCACAAGCGTTTGGGCGCCTGGACTCAGCTGGATCCGCGAGCGGAAACACTCGTCGAGCGCGGTTTCAGGCAAGCCTTTCAGCATGCCGACGCGCGCCGTCAGCGCCGCCGCGAAATCCAGTTCGCCGCGCATTGCGCGTTCGGTGATCGCCGAGATTTCGCCTTTGAGGCCGGCGTAATCCGCAAGCTCGTCAATGCATTCCTGACCGATGATCGTCGAATCCATGTCCGCGATCAAAAGGCGCTTGAGGCGGGTCGCCGCCGGCTGCACGATGAGATCGACGGGCGCATCCGCGAGCAGGTCCGACAGCGCCGTTTCGGCGTCGGCGCGGCCGATCGTTCTGTCGATCAGGAAATCCTCGGCGACGCCGTCGGAGAGCGTGCGCCGCATGATGTCGCCGTCGCCAGCGGCGTCGAGCAGTCGATGCGTCGCCTCATCGACCAGCGCTTCGTCCAGCGCGTCCGCTTCCGGATTGCAAACAAGCGTGATTGCGGTAACAGGCATGTCGATGCGGGTTGCGACGGAACAGCGGACGATCCTTATTGCAGGGCCGACGGCGAGCGGCAAGTCGGCGGCGGCGCTGGCGCTTGCCGCCGAGGCGGACGGCGAAATCGTCAACGCCGACGCCTTGCAGGTTTATCGCGATCTTCGCGTCCTCTCATCGCGGCCGACGGAAGCGGAAGAAGCGCAGGCGCCGAATCATCTCTTCGGACACATCGACGGTCGCGTCAGATATTCCGCAGGCGAATGGTCGCGCGACGCCGCGCGCGCGATCGCCGGCATTCACGCCAGGGGCAAGGCGGCGATCATCGTCGGCGGAACCGGCCTCTATTTCCGGGCTCTCGAACGCGGATTGTCCGCGGCGCCGGAAATTCCGGCGTCCGCGCGGGCGGAAGCAGAAGCTCTTCATGCGCAGATCGGCGCCGAAAAATTTCGCGAGAGGCTGATCGCCGTCGATCCGGCGATGGCGCGCCTCGATCCCGGCGACCGCCATCGCAATCTTCGCGCCTATGAAGTTTTCCTCGCGTCCGGCAGGCCCTTGTCCGAACACCAGCAGCGGCCGGGGGCGCC
>JBGSNB010000319.1:0-2494 GCA_041739835.1 Parvularculaceae bacterium
CAGGTCTGACCAGTGTTCAAGCAGCTCAGTCGCCCCTTTTGGGAAAGCGGCGGCGAGTTCGGCCGGGCTGACGCCCGCTTCTGCTGCCGCCCGCCCCATCATGCGGGCGGTGAAGCCTTCGAAGGCGGCGGCGTCAAGGGCCGACGGCAGCAGGCGGGCGCGAACGTCGTCAAAAGCGTCGGAAAAACCGGGCATGAGGGGCATCCGTTCGGGGGCGAAAAAGCTCGTCCGGGTTCACCCGGCAATATGGACAGGTCTCAGCCCTTTTGGTATAGGCCCGCACGCAGCGGGTCGAATGCCTCGTCCCGGGGCGCTGGCGTCATTATAAGCGTCGCGGCCAACCGGCAAGTCCGGGCCGTGGCGTTTTTGTTTCAAAAGGAGGGTATTCCCCTGGTTCAGATCGTTGTCCGCGACAATAACGTCGAGCAGGCGCTTCGCGCGCTGAAAAAGAAAATGCAGCGCGAGGGCACTTTCCGCGAGATGAAACGCCGGAAATTCTACGAAAAGCCTTCCGAAAAGAAAGCTCGCCAAAAAGCGGAAGCCGTCCGCCGGGCGAGGAAACTGATCCGCAAGAAATTGCAGCGCGAAGGCGGCGCCTAGGATCGCGGCTTTTCCGCGTCAGCTCGCCCCCGTCGCGGCCGAGTTGCCGACAGATCAGCATCGACCCCGAATTAAGGCTTGAGCCAACCGCCGGTCCCTGTACTGCTAGGGGATCGGTTCGAGCGTCCCGGAGACAGCCATGAAACTCATTCTTGCCCTGGCGGCGGTCTGCCTGTTTCTCGCTTCCTGCGAGACGATCAAGGGCGTCGGCCGCGATATCGAAAGCGCCGGCGAGGCGATCGACGACGCGGTCGACGAGTAACATCCCGCCCCCGTGGGGTGCGACCGCTGCGCCTCACCCCTTAAGAATTCTTCACAAGACTCGGCTAAACGCTGCGGTGACGGTTAGCCATTCCCCATTGCGGCGCCTTATTGTCGCGGGCGGCGCAGTCCAGAAAGACTCGGGGTAAGGACCGATCGAGGGGTTTCAAGGGTGATTTCCATGTTCCGAGCCGGCTTTGGCGCAGTGATGGGCGGCTTGATCCTTCTGAGTTCGCCGCCAGCCTTCGCACAGCAGAATATCGACGAGCCTCGGCTCGATCCGATCTTCGGCGAAGCGCCGCCGCCGCGCGAAGATGATCGGCCCCGCGTCACCAATGATGAGGAATTCGATCAGGACAAGGGCTGGCACCCCTTGCGCGACTTTGTCGGCATTTTCACGTTTCTGGCGCCGTCGAATACCGATCTCTCGATCGGCGTCGGCCCGGTCTACCGGCCGGATTATTTCGGGTCTGACGATTACGAATGGCAGCCGGACCCCGAAGTCTATGTGAAATTCCGCAATTTCGTTTTTCTCGACAATGACGGCGCCGACATCGCGCTGTTCGGATTTTCGGGATTCAGTTTTGGTCCCTCCGTCCGTCTCGTCGGCGACCGGGATGAAGATGACAATGTCGCCTTGGCCGGGCTCGGCGATATCGATCACACATTCGAGGTCGGCGGTTTCGCGGCGACGCGGTTTGTCGATCGCTTCCTGTTTCGTTTCAAGATTCGCAAAGGCGTCGTCGGCGGCCATGACGGCCTCAGCGTCGATGCGGCGGGCACTGCGCTGCTCTTCCGGGTGGGCCGCCTCTCGACTTCAGTTTCCGCCAACGCCACCTGGATCGGCGACCGTTATGCCGACACTTTCTTTTCAGTCACGCCTGAACAGTCGCTGAATTCCGGCCTTCCGGTCTATGACGCCGAGCGCGGCATGCGCGATATCGGCGGCAGCTTCAACGCCTACATCAATATTGGAAGGCGCTGGTCGCTGAACCCGTATGTTTCGTACCGATACATATTCGACGAATATGCGCAGACGCCGTTCATCGAACAATTTGGAGACCAGAACCAGTTCGTCACGGGTTTCCATCTGATGCGCGAATTCGAACTGAAGTGGCGCTGACCGGCGCTCGGCCGGCTCATCGACCAGGGCGGTAGTCGCGGGTCGCCTCCGCGAGGACGCCCTCGAGCGTCATCGCCGGCTCCTTCCATTCCTTCTGCGCGAACAACGACGCCTGATCCGAATAATGAGGCGAGGTCACATCAAGCGTCGCCGCGCCGAACTGGTGGACGGTGCGGATCGTCCGCGTTCCGTCTTTCAGCCATTCAACGACCATGACATAGGTGTCGCCCGCGACCGCTTCGCCGGGGCCTTTTGCATAGTCTGAAATCGAATAGATCGCGCGCAACGTATCGGGCGCCCCATCGACCGGCAGATCGATTTGACCGCGCTTCAGCCGGTTTGCGTCGCCCCATTCAGGGTCAAGCCGCCCAAATCCGGCCAGCACATCCGCCGCCGCCTTTTGCAGCGCCGCTTTCGGTTCGGGGATTTCCGCATCTTCGCCGTTGAGCAGGATGCCGAGCGCATTGCGCCCAAACGCAATCGCGAGCGCGGCGCCGCGGTCAGCGCGAT
>JBGSNB010000331.1:0-2256 GCA_041739835.1 Parvularculaceae bacterium
GCGACCGCAAACGGCGCAGTTTCGCTCGCCGCCGCGCCGACCGCGCGCAGGATCGCCTGAAGCTCGCCGCCCGGAAGCGCGTGAAACAGCGTCAGATGCGCGCCGATGAAATTGATCGCCGGCGGAAAGTGTCGCCGGCGCAGGTCCTGGAACAGCGCGTCCGACGCCGGATCGAATTGCAAGGTCAGGATGATCGGCGCAATCAAGATCAGTCGACGCAGATCGCCGCGGCGAGCCTGCCGTCTTCTACCTCGGCGTAGCAGCCGAACGGGCTGTCATTCGCCTGACACGCGCCAATCGTCTCCGCGTCCGGCGCGGCATCGTCCGTAGCAAGACATTTCCCCTCGCAGTCGGCGTCGCCGCGACACGCCTTGCCGGCGTCGGCATAGGGCTTCACGCAGCGATAAAGCCCGAGCATGCCCTCCTGGCGCACCTCGCCGCTTGCGGCCTCGCAGGCCGCACGGTCGATCTGCGCCAGCGACTCGGCGCGGAAATCTTCGACCGTCATCCCCTCCCCGGCGCCGCCAGCATTCGCATCTGCGAGATCGCCGGCTTCTGCGGCCGGTTCCGCCGGTGCGGAAGCCGGTTTCCCGCAAGCGGCGCAAGAAAAGAGGACAAGCGATGCGAGAACGGCGCGCATGGATATCTCCATAAGAGGGAAAGCTCTGTGCAGCATAGACGGCTTGCCTTGGCGCCGCAATTTTGACACGGTCGCGTCGCGGGGCGGAGTAAGAGTGCGATGGTTGGGTTTTTGAGGCTGGCCGGACTTTTCATCGTTGCGGCCGTCGGCTGGCTTTTGTGGAATTTGATCCCGGCGTCGGGCGTCCTGGCGACGCTCGAGCCCAAACTCATCGATCAGTGCCGGCGCGTCGATGTCTTTCCGGGGACGGAGGATGTCACGATCGACCCGGAGAGCGGCATTGCCTTCATTTCCGCCGACGACCGGCGCGCGACCGCGGCCGGCGCGCCGGTGCAGGGCGGCGTTTATGCGCTGAAACTCGACGGGACGGACCGCGTGGCCAGGGTGTCGCCGGACAGTTTCGGCGATTTTCATCCCCACGGCTTGAGTCTCTGGCGCGGCGAAGACGGGCGCAAGCGCCTGTTCGTCATCAACCACACCATCAATGACGGCGACAAGGTCGAGGTTTTCGATGTCGGTTTCGCCGGCGCTCTCTTGCATGTCGACACCATCGCTTTTCCGGAGATGTCCTCGCCCAATGATATTGTCGGCGTCGGTCCGCGCAGTTTTTACGTGACCAATGATCGCGGTTTCAAGGATGACCCGATGTCGACGATCGAAGCGTATTTCGCCTTGCCGTTCTCGAGCCTCGCCTATTTCGACGGCGCAAAGGGCGCGATCGTTGCGCGCGGGCTCGCTTATGCGAACGGAGTCAATGTGTCGGCGGACGGCGCCGCCATCTACGCGACGGAGTTTCTCGGGCGCCGCGTCAATGTCTATGCGCGCGACGTCGCGACCGGCGCATTGAAAAAGCGCAAATCGATCGGCGTCGACACCGGCGCCGACAATGTCGAAGTCGCGGGCGACGGCGCCCTGTGGATCGGCGCGCACCCGAAGGTCTTCGATTTTCTGAAACATGTCGAAGACCCGAAGGCGATCGCGCCGTCGCATGTCATACGCGTCAATCCCGAGACCGGCCTTGTCGAAAACATGCTGGTCGATATTGGCGGCGCCATCAACGGCTCCTCCGTCGGCGCCGTTTATGACGATACACTGATCGTCGGCGCGGTTTTTGACGGACATGTGATGGTCTGCCCCGTCCAGTAACGGGGACCCGGCTTGACTTGCCGAACCGGGCTCGCCAAGCCCTCGCGATGACCCGCGCCGCAGACCACCAGATGAAAGCGATCGCGATCGGCGCTGCCGGCATCGCCGTGCTTTGCGCCATGGACGGCGTCATCAAGCACCTTGTCGCCACCAATGATGCGCTGGTCGTCACGCTCGGGCGCTACATATTCGGCGCCGGCTTTGCGATGCTGATCTGGCTGCAGTCCGGACGCCCGACCTTGACCCGGGAAATGTGGAAGGCGCATGCGGCGCGCGGCGTCGTCATCGCGATCTCCGCTTCGCTGTTCTTCTGGTGCCTTTCCGTCTTGCCGCTTGCCGAACTCATCACGATCTGTTTCCTCGCGCCGCTGCTGGTGCCGTTCATGGCGCGCGCCGTGCTGGGCGAGAAAATCCGTCCGCGGTCGATCATCGCCGGCGCCGCGGGCTTTGCCGGCGTCCTCGTCGCGGCG
>JBGSNB010000401.1:0-2256 GCA_041739835.1 Parvularculaceae bacterium
GGTCCTCGATGCGGAAGGCCGCATTCCCTGGTCCGGCCACTCGGCGCGGCACGCCTGGCGAAATGTCTATGAGGCGATCCGCGCATGCCGAATGACCCTCGTCTTCGTCAACACGCGCAGCCAGGCGGAAATGACCTTTCAGGCGCTGTGGTCGATGAACGACGACAATCTGCCGATCGCGCTGCATCATGGCTCGCTCGATGTCGAACAGCGCCGCCGGGTCGAGGCGGCGATGACGAAGGGGACGCTGCGCGCCGTCGTCTGCACCTCGACGCTCGATCTCGGCATCGACTGGGGCGATGTAGACCTCGTAATCCAGATCGGCGCGCCGAAAGGCGCGAGCCGGCTGACGCAGCGCATCGGCCGCGCCAATCACCGGATGGACGAGCCGTCTTCCGCGCTGCTCATCCCCGGCAACCGATTCGAGGCGCTGGAATGCATCGCCGCGAAGGCGGCGATCGAGGAGGGCGCGCTCGACGGCGATGAGACAAGAGAGGGCGCGCTCGATGTTCTCGCGCAACATATCGCCGGCGTTGCCTGCTCGGCCCCGTTCTCGGCGGACGCTCTTTATGCGGAGGTGATTTCCGCGGCGCCCTACGCGTTGCTGTCACGCGAGGCTTTCGATCAGGCGGTCGCGTTCGCCGCGACCGGCGGTTATGCGCTGAAGACCTATGAACGCTTTCGCCGCATCGTGAAGACGCCTGAGGGGCTCTATCGCATCCCCAACGCGCATGTCGCGCAGCAGCACCGGATGAATGCCGGCACGATCATCGACGCGCCGTCCTTCAATATCCGCGTCAATTCGCAAAAGGGACGGCGAGGGCCCGGCCGCAAGCTCGGGACGATGGAAGAGTGGTTCATCGAAGGCCTCGCACCGGGCGATACGTTCCTGTTCGCCGGCGAGGTTCTGCGCTTTGAGGGGATTGACGGAACCGACGCGTTTGTGACGCGCGCGCCGGGGGAAGACCCGCGCATCCCCTCGTGGAACGGCGGCAAGTTTCCGCTGACGACCTATCTTGCCGCGCGCGTGCGCCGGATGATCCATGACGAGAAGCGCTGGCGCGACTTGCCCGAACAGATCCGGGACTGGCTGGAGATCCAGCGGGACGTGTCAATCATACCCGGCGCCGACGAAATGCTGGTCGAGACCTTTCCGCACAATGAACGCTATTTTCTCGTTTGTTATCCGTTTGACGGCCGCCTCGCGCACCAGACGCTCGGCATGCTGCTGACGCGGCGGCTGGAACGCGCCGGGGCGCAACCGCTCGGCTTCACGCCGACCGAGTATTCGCTTTCCGTCTGGGCGCGCCGCGACCTTGCCGGCGTCGACATGGCGGCGCTGTTCGACGAAGACATGCTGGGCGACGATCTGGAAAGCTGGCTCGCCGAATCCGTGCTGATGAAGCGCACCTTTCGCGACTGCGCAGTGATTGCCGGCCTCATCGACCGCCATCACCCCGGCCAGCGCAAGACCGGCCGTCAGGTCGCGTTTTCCGCGGACCTCATCTACGATGTGCTGAAGGAACACGAGCCGGACCACTTGCTGCTGAAGGCCGCGTGGACGGACGCGGCGAAGGGCTATCTCGACCTCGCGCGGCTGCAGGCGCTGCTGACGCGGATCAAGGGCCGCCTGCGCGTTGCGCGGCTTGACCGCGTATCGCCGCTGGCGGTTCCGGTCATGCTCGAAATTAACAAGGAGATGATTGTGGGCGAGGCGCAGGAAGCGATGTTGAAGGAAGCCTCTGACAGGCTGATCGCCGAGGCGATGCGGCGGTGACGGCGGCCACCGACATCGCCGTGAACGGCGAAAGCCTCGTCGCGCTCGGGGCCGGGGCGCTCTATTGGCCTGCGCGCGAAACGCTGATCGTGTCCGATCTGCACTTCGAGAAGGGATCGCATTTCGCGACGCGCGGCGTTCTGCTGCCGCCCTATGACACGCGAACGACGCTGAGGCGGCTCGCGGCGCTGATCCAGACGCACGCGCCGAAGACGGTGATCTCGCTCGGCGACGCCTTTCACGATGGCGAAGCGGAGGCGCGGATGGACGCGGACGATGGCGCGATGCTGGAGGCGCTGGTCGGCGCCGCAACCTGGGTCTGGATCCTCGGCAATCACGATCCGGCGCCGCCGGCGCGATTTGCCGGCGCCGCGGAGCGGAGTTTGCCCATCGGGAGATTGCTTTTCCGGCACGAGCCGGCGACCGCGAAGGAACCTGGCGAAATCGCCGGCCATCTTCATCCGGCGGTGCGCGTGAGG
>JBGSNB010000402.1:0-3796 GCA_041739835.1 Parvularculaceae bacterium
GCCGGTGTCGCAGGGCGCATTCCTCGACCAGCTCGGCCTCGCCATGCGGCTCGAACGGCTCAGCGCGGGCAAATCCGCCGAGGAGGCCGCCGATCTTTTCAGCGGCGCGCACCGGATTTCCTCGCCGGCGGCGATGGGCGAGCTGTTCAAGGTCCTTTGCCTGTCGTCCCCGTCCCTTCCCGAACCTTCAGGATTTGGCGCATGAGCCCGCCGCATCGCCAATCGCCGCTGCTCGCCGCCGCCGGCGCCGCCCATGGATTTTTCAGCCGCGCCGGCGGCGTTTCCGGCGGCGTCTTCGCGACGCTGAATACGGGGCTCGGCTCCAGCGACGATCCGGCGGACGTCGCTGAAAATCGCCTGCGCTGCCGCGAGGCGATCGGCGCCGATCATTTGCTGACGCTCTATCAGATTCACTCGGCCGATGCGGTCATCGTCACCGAACCCTGGAGCGGACAGGGACCAAAGGCGGACGGCATGGCGACGCGCCTCAAAGGCGTCGCGCTCGGCGTTCTGGCCGCCGACTGCATGCCGTTTCTTTTTATCGACCGCGAGGCCGAGATCATCGGCGCCGCCCATGCGGGCTGGCGCGGCGCGCTCGCTGGCGTTCTCGAAGCGACAATCAGCGCCATGATGTCGATCGGGGCCCGCGCGGACCGCATTCTTGCAGCCGTCGGCCCCTGCATGCGGCAGGCGAATTTCGAGGTCGGGCGCGACGTCCAGGACGCGTTCGGGGAGAAACATCCGGCTGCGGAGCAATTTTTCGCCGCCGGGAAAAGCGCCGACAAGCGCCAGCTCGACCTCGTCGGCTTCGGCCGCGCGCGGCTCGCCGATGTCGGCGTCAGCCGCCTCGACGACATCGGCGTCTGCACGCTCGGCGAAGGGGCGGACTATTTCAGCTATCGGGCGAGCCGTCGCGCCGGAGAGGATGACTACGGTCGGAATCTGTCGGCGATAGCGCTCGGGGCGGCGTCATAATTGCGCCGCCATGCCGTATCTGCTAGACTCCGTCGTCGACTTGCGGGTTGCGCCATGGTCGGTTCGCGGACGAAGACGGGCAGTTTCCTATTGACCGCAATTGCGGCCGCTGCGCTGTCGTCGGCGAAGTCTGCGCCGCCTGAGCAAACCCCGGCCGAACAGTCGACGGACCTTTCCAAAAAAACAGCCGAGGGCGAGCCGGCGGAGCCGGACGAGAAAACGCCGGCGAAAGACGCGGCGCCGGCAGACGTTTCACCGAAAAAACCGGCGCCTAGTCGCCAGATCCCCCTGCCGCAGAGTCGGACGCTCAAAGTCAATCCGAAACTGGCGTCGCCGCCGCCCGACAACGCAATCAAGACGCCCGCGATCCGGTTTACCGGCGTCGGCGCGCCGCTCACCGGGGCGACAGTGACGACAGTGTCGATAAAGACGCCGGCGATCGCATTCACCGGACTTGGCGCGCCGATGGTCGCCCGCATTGAAGTCGCGCCGACGACCGTCGCGACGCCGACCATTGCATTTACCGGAACCGGTTCAATGGAACCGCGCTAGCTAAGGGGATGACCGTGAGAACCATGACGCTCGGCATTGGCGTGCTTTTCGCAAGCGCCGGCGCGGCCGTCGCCGCGGAATATGAGTTTGTCGTCCCCGTCTCCCTGAATGCGATGCCGTCCGAGATCAACCAGGGCGAAATCAATTGCAGCATCATGGCGCCGACATCGACCGGCTCGCGGGAGTCAATCGGCGGAAACCTGACGCGCTTTGCGATCGCCAGCGGCGGATACAACGGCGAAGTCCGCGTCGGCGTCAACCGCACCGCGCTTGCCGGATCGCGCACCCCGACGCACTGGAGTTGCTTCCTTCGCGTGTATGGGACGGTCGGCGGCGCGCGCGCCGAATTCTGGTCCTATGATGACCCGACGACCGGCGCCTATGGCCTCAAATCGCCGCCCGGGACATCGCCGCGTCTGGAGATTCCAGCGGCCGCTGGCGCGCCGAAGGTCGTGACCGTCAACGGCGTCTTCTGAAGCGCGGGCGACGCCGCCGGGCTTGACGTTCTTCTCAGAACCGTCACAAACGCGACGGAATCAAAGTCGGCAGCAGGGGCGAAGCGAGCGGTATGAAGCTGATTTCGGGCAATTCGAACCGCCGCCTCAGCGAGAACATCGCCAAGCGCCTGTCGAATCCGCTGGCGGAAGCGGACATCCGCACTTTCAAGGACGGCGAGGTCTTCGTCGAAATCCGGGAAAACGTCCGCGGCGAGGACGTCTTCGTCATCCAGTCGACGGCCAATCCCGCCAATGACAATCTGATGGAGCTCTTGATCATCATCGACGCGCTGACCCGCGCGTCGGCGAGCCGCGTCACCGCCGTCATCCCCTATTTCGGCTATGCGCGGCAGGACCGCAAGGCGGGACCAAGAACGCCGATCTCCGCCAAACTCGTCGCCAATCTCATCACCACCGCCGGCGCCGACCGCGTCCTCACCGTCGATCTTCATGCCGGGCAGATCCAGGGTTTTTTCGATATCCCGACCGACAATCTCTACGCGGTGAAAGTGTTCGAGGAGAGGATCCGCGCGATCCACAAGGGCGACATTTCAGAAGTGACGGTCGTCTCGCCGGATGTCGGCGGCGTCGTTCGGGCGCGCTCGCTGTCGAAACGGCTCGACAACAGCCCGCTCGCGATCGTCGACAAGCGCCGCGAACATGCCGGCGTTTCGGAAGTCATGAACATCATCGGCGACGTCAAGGGCCGCCACTGCATCCTCTTCGACGACATCGTCGATTCGGGCGGCACGCTCTGCAACGCCGCGCAGGCGATCATGGACAAGGGCGCCAAAAGCGTCTCCGCCTATGTGACGCATGGCGTCCTCTCTGACGGCGCGCATGACCGGATCGCCAAGGCCGCGGCGCTGACGCGCCTTGTCACCTCGGACTCGATCCAGTCGACGCCGCAGGTCGAGTCCTGCAAGAAAATCGAGAAGGTGGAAATCGGCGGGCTTCTCGCGGAAGCGATCCGCCGTATCGCGAATGAAGAATCGGTGTCGAGCCTTTTTGACTGAGGCTCGCATGGCGATGGTCCGCTTCGGCGGCGGGAGAAAGCATCAATGCCGGTGACAAATCGCGAGGCCGGGACCTCGATCGACGAAATCGAGGACGGCGTCTATCGGATCAGCACGCCTGTTGCGATCCCCGGCGGCCCCGGATTTTCTTTCAATCAGTACCTCGTTGTCGATGACGCCCCGCTGCTCTTCCACACCGGGCCGAGAAAGCTTTTCGGTCTCGTCAGGGAGGCGGTCGAAAGCGTCATGCCGGTTTCGCGATTGCGCCATGTCGCGTTTTCGCATGTCGAGGCGGATGAATGCGGGTCGCTGAACGAATGGCTGGCGGCGGCGCCGCAATCCGCGCCCTTATGCGGATCGGTCGCGGCGATGGTGTCGATCGAGGATCTCGCCGACAGGCCGCCGCGCGCGCTCGCCGACGGCGAGAGATTGTCGCTTGGCCGGCGGACGGTTCGCTGGATTGACGCGCCGCATATGCCGCATGCCTGGGAGTGCGGCTTTCTTTTCGACGAAATGACCAGGACGCTCTTCTGCGGCGATCTCTTCACGCAGCCGGGATCCGATACGCCCGCCCTGACGCAGGGCGATATCCTCGGCCCCAGCGAAGCGTTCCGCAAGCAGATGGATTATTTCTCGCACACAAGGAACGCGGCGGCCCTCCTTACCCATATCGCGGCGACGAAGCCGCAAACGCTCGCCTGCATGCATGGAAGCGCCTGGCGCGGCGACGGCGGCGCGCTGCTCGGCGCGCTCGCA
>JBGSNB010000432.1:0-6863 GCA_041739835.1 Parvularculaceae bacterium
GCCCACAAGCTGCTGGCTTATCTGCCCAGCGTACAACCATCGGCGCGCGGGGAATATGAGCTGCAGGATGCGATCCAACTGCTGATTGAGGCTGCTGGCCAGGTTACCGGTGTGTTGACCCCGCAACGCTGGCAACTGACCAACGTCGCGGATCTGCTCGAACTGAATCGCCACTATCTGGTCAACGAACCGAGCAGCGCGCAAATCCTCACCAGCACGCTTGGTAACCAGGTCCAACTGATCCTACCCGTGCGCATTGACCCCGGCTGCGTCATCGGTGACAACTGTGTGATCGGCCCCCATGTCTATCTCGAAGCGGATTGTCAGATTGGCGCGGCGGCCCAGCTGTCATCGACCAGGATCAGAAGCGGACCAGCGCCGGACGGCGGCGGCGGCGCATTGAGGATTGGTCCGGCAAGGCCGATGATCGCCAGCGCCGCGATCGCCAAGCGCATCAGCAGAATCCACCAGGGCGTACGCTCCGGCGTTTCCGGCGTCTTCGACAAGCGGCGCAGCAAATCGAAGGCTGGAAATTTCACCTGCAGCGGCGAGGGCGGCGTTGCGCGCAAGAGAAACCAGATCGCCGGCAAGGCAGCGAGCGCCAGCAACAGCAACGGCGTCGAAAAGGACAGGGCGCCCATCAGCGGCTCGTCGCCTTTGCGATGCTCGGCATCACCACGAGCGCCCTCGTTGATCGGCGAGCGCAAGGAACAAGGAAAGCAGCGCCGCATTGGCGGGCGCATCGGTCCGGTGCGCGATGAACGTCCACTGGAAGCGCCGCGCAAGGGCGTTCAAGGCGTCGCGATGTGCGCCGAATTCGCGGCGATAGGCGTCGCCGAGAGACGCGGCGTCGCCAAAGACGAGGCGGTCGCGGCTTTCGACATCGGCGAATTCGGTGCGACCCTTGAACGGAAACGCTTCCTCCGCCGGATCGACGATCTGCATCAGCACGCCCGATGCGCCAAGCGCGGCGCAACGGCCCGCCGCTTCGGCGACCTTGTCGAGATCTGTGAAGAAGTCGCTGAGAAAGACAATGCGCGCATGGGCGCCAATCGGCGCCGGCGGCGGCGCAGACGCCGTTTCGTCGAACCGATCGACATCGAGCGCTTCGAAAAACCGGGCGGCTGCGTTGCGCCCGTGAAAGAGGCGGCCGCTCTCGCCGAAAAGGCCCGTGCGCTCGCCCGCTTGCGCCAAAAGCGACGCCAGCGCGATCGCCAGAATGTCGGCGCGCCGACGCTTGGTCGGCCATTGCGTCGTCGAGGCGTAGTCCAGCGAGCGCGATGGGTCGCGCCAGATCCACACCGCGGCGGCGGCGTCCCATTCATTCTGGCGGACATAAAGCCGGTCTGCGGCGCGCGCAGACTGTCGCCAGTCGATCGCCGACACCGGATCGCCAAACGCATAGGCGCGATGCTGCCAAAACGTCTCGCCCGGCCCGGCGCGCCGGCGTCCGTGAAGGCCGGCGGCGACGGTCTGCGCAATCCGCTCGGCCTCGACCAAGAGCGGCGGAAAGCTCGCGGCGATTTCCTCCGCCTGATGACGGATGTCCTCGCCGCGATGCGTCGCCGGACGTCGCGCCATCCTCAGAACGCCTTGGCGACGAGGTCGTCGATAAAGCCGTCGATATCTACTCCTTCGGCGCGCGCCGAGAAATTAAGCGCCATGCGATGGCGCAGCACCGGCTTTGCGAGCCGCCTCAAATCTTCCAGCGAAGGTGCGCGCCTGCCGTCTATGAGCGCTAGCGAACGCGCCGCAAGCGATAGCGCCTGGCTGGCGCGGGGGCCGGGTCCCCATCCGACCATCGCCTTTACGCGGTCCGAGGCGTCGTCGGTCGGCCGCGCGCTTCTGACGAGGTCGAGGATGGCGTCGACGATGCGCTCAGCGATCGGCATCTGCCGAACGAGCCGCTGCGCGCGGACCAGGTCTTGCGCCGACATCGCGGCTTCGACCGATGGCGCATCGACGCCCGTCGTCGCCGCCAGCATCTGCCGCTCGGCGGAAGCATCGGGATAAGAAATGTTTATCTGCATCAGGAAGCGGTCGAGCTGCGCTTCCGGCAACGGATAGGTGCCCTCCTGTTCGATCGGGTTTTGCGTCGCGAGCACATGAAACGGCGCCGGCAGATCATGGCGAGCGCCGGCGACGGTGACGTGCAATTCCTGCATCGCTTGAAGCAGCGCGGACTGCGTGCGCGGGCTTGCACGGTTGATTTCATCCGCCATCAGCAATTGGCAGAAGATTGGTCCCGGAATGAATCGAAATTCGCGACGGCCCGATGCGCTTTCTTCAAGCACCTCGGAGCCGAGCACGTCACCCGGCATCAAGTCCGGCGTGAATTGCACACGCTTGGCGGAAAGCCCCATCAGGCTCGCGATCGAAGTGACGAGCAGCGTCTTGGCAAGCCCGGGCGCGCCGACGAGAAGGCCGTGACCGCCGGCGGCGAGCGTCGCCAGGGTCATCTCGACGACTTCGTCCTGGCCGAAAACGACCCTGGACAGCCGCTCTCTTGCGGCGCGGAAACTGGCGGCGGCGGCGTCGAACTCTGCAAGGACGTCGGTTTGGGTCATTATTATTCCGTGGCTGAGCGCCGAGCCGCGACCCGGTCGCAAAACCCGGCTAACCCTTTCAGATAGCACGGTTTTGATGGCGCCGCGCAACCGTTCGGCTGATCCGGGGCTCGAATTGTCGCAGCGCGCTTGCCCCTTGCGGGGAGAACGCCAACTTCACTAGCATGCCGTTCTGCGAGCGCCCGCGACATTGAATCGAATTCATGGTTAGCGCGGCGTTAAGAGGGGCGTGCTACATCCGGCGCCGGCGATCCGGCTTCAGCGACGGCGCAGACCGTCTTAGATAGAGGTATGTTCAGTGTCTGACGAAGAACACAAAGGCGGCGTCTGGGGCTTCATCAAGGGCTTCGGCAAATTGCTGATCGGAATACTATTGATCCTGCAGGGCGTCGTCGGCCTGGCGATGCTGTTGCTGTTTGTCGGCCTATTTGTCGCGGTTGGCGACGGGATCGGCGGGGCCAAGCCGTCCGCCGCGTCCGTGCCGAAGGAAGCCGCGCTCCTGATTAATCCCAATGGCGTGCTGGTCGAAGAATCCGAAACCCGGGATCCGTTCGAACAGGCGATCGAGAGCGCCTATGGCGTCGACGAGCCGTCGCAGATCGAAGTCGGCGAGATGGCGCGGGCGATCCGCGAGGCCGCCAAGGACGAGCGCATCAAGGGCCTCGTTCTTGACCTGTCGCAGCTTTACATCCCGACGATCAGCGCGTCGAAAGCGCATTACATCGGCGCCGTCATCGACGAATTCAAAGCAACCGGCAAGAAGGTTTACGCTGTCGGCGATTATTACGAGCAGGAGCAATATCTGATCGCTTCGCATGCGGACGAGATCCACATGCACGACAAGGGATCGCTGGTCCTTCTCGGTTACGGCTCTTACGACCTGTATCTGAAGTCTTTCCTCGACAAGCTGCTGGTGACGCCGCACGTCTTCCGCGTCGGCACCTTCAAAGCGGCGGTCGAGCCTTTCTTGCGCGATGACATGTCGCCGGAAGCTGAAGAGGCCAACCTCGCTTTTCTCGGCAGTATGTGGTCGAGCTATCGGGCCGCGGTTGAAAAGGCGCGCAATCTTCCGGCAGGTTCCGTCGACCGTTACACCAACGATCTGAATTCGATCCTGCGTGAAGCGAATGGCGGCTTTGCCGATGCCGCACTGAAGTACAAATTCGTCGACAAGCTTTCGTCGCGGCCGCAACAGCTCGCCGCGATGCAGGCGGCGTTCGGCGAGGACGAGTCCGGCGAAAGCTTCAAGAATGTCGATTATGCCAATTACTTGCGCGCGATCGGCCCTGTTAAAGACGGTTCTGATCCGAATATCGCGATCGTAACGGCGGCGGGAACGATCGTCGACGGCGAAGCGGCGCCCGGCACGGGCGCCGGGGGCGACACCATCGCCGGCTATCTGAAACAGGCGCTCGACGATGACGAGGTGAAGGCGGTCGTTCTGCGCGTCGACAGCCCCGGCGGCTCGGCGTTCGCGTCCGAGATCATTCGCGACGGCGTGCTCGCGCTGAAAGAAGCGGGAAAGCCGGTCGTAGTCTCGATGGGCTCGCTCGCCGCATCCGGCGGCTACTGGATCGCCGCGCCCGGCGACGAAATCTGGGCGTCGCCGACGACGGTGACGGGATCGATCGGCATTTTCGCGTTCTTCCCGACCTTCGAGAAGGCCGCGCAAAACTGGGGCGTTAATGTCGACGGCGTCGGCACGACGGCGCTCTCCTCGCTTTATGCGACCGGCCTCGGGCCGCTCGAAGCGAATGTCGCCGATGTTTTCCAGCAAAGCGTCGAACGCGGCTATCGCGATTTTCTGGGCGTCGTCTCGGAAGGCCGCAATCTGACGCCCGAATATGTCGATACCATTGGTCAGGGCCGCGTATGGATCGGCGAACAGGCGCTGGGCCTCAAACTGGTCGACAGTCTCGGCGATATCGACGACGCGGTTGCGGCGGCGGCCAAGCGCGCCGATCTCACCGCCTATGACCGTGTGAAAATGATCGAGGAAGTCTCGCCTTTCGAGATGTTTTTCTCGAGCGCGGCGGCGAAAGCAATGTCGGCGATCGGCGTCGGCCGCGCGGATGCGATGGCGTCGCAGTCGATCCTGCGCCAGGCGATTTCGACGGTGAAGAATGAGATCGCGCTTTTTGACGAGTTCAATGATCCCAATGCGCTCTACGCGCGGTGTCTTTCCTGCGGCAATTAACGCCGCACGGGCTGATTGAAGGAGGGGGCCGGCGTCCGCGATCGGGCGCCGGCCCTTTTGTCTCATGAACGACCTCATGCGATACGCGGCGGCGCTCGATGGCAAGGCGGCCCGCGCTTTGCCGCCGGTCGAAAAATGGAATCCGCCTTATTGCGGCGAACTCGATCTTGTCATCCGGCGCGACGGCGTCTGGGTGCATGAGGGAACGCCGATCGGCCGCGCGGCGCTGGTGCGCCTGTTCTCGACCGTCCTGCGCCGGGAGGGCGATCGCTATTTCCTGGTGACGCCGGTCGAGAAACTCGGGATCACCGTCGAGGACGCGCCCTTCATAGCCGTGTTGATGCGAGCCGAAGAAGGCGCGCACGCACGGCGCTTAATTTTTACGACGAATGTCGGCGACGAGACCGTGGCGGACCGGGATCACCCGATCGACTACAGGCGTTCAGGACCGGGCCGGGCGCCCTATATTCGCGTCCGGGCGGGCCTCGACGCACGTATCGCGCGCGCTGTTTTCTATGACCTTGTCGCTTTGGGCGAAACGCGCGACATCGAGGGCGAAGCTGTCTTCGGCGTCGCCTCTGCCGGCGTTTTCTTTCCCTTCGGCAAGCATCGCGACATCGTCGCCGGGACGGCGGAATGAAGGCCGCGCCCGCGCCGATCATGGCAAAAGGAATTCGCTTGGAAGAGTGGCGTCAGCGCATCGAGACCAATATTTCGCGCATGACCGCGCAGCGCGCACGCGCGCTGTTTTCGGAAATCAACCCGCATCTTGTCGGCGATGCGCGCTTTGAAAGCCGCTGGACGCGGACGCGCCAGGAGGCGGCGGTGTTGGTGCCGATCATCAATCGTCCCGAAGGTCCGACTGTGTTGCTGACGGTGCGCTCGTCCGACATGCCGTCACATGCCGGCCAGATCAGCTTTCCGGGCGGCAAGGCGCACCCCGAAGACCGCGACCGGATCGCGACGGCGCTGCGCGAGGCGAGCGAGGAAGTGAACATCCCGCCATCCGCCGTCGAAGTGCTGGGCGCGCTCGGCATCCATGAAGGCGGCCTCGGTTTCGCTGTGACCCCTGTCGTCGGCATTGTCGATCCGGCGGCGCCGATCCGCGCCTGTCCGCGCGAAGTCGCCGAGATTTTTGAAACGCCGCTCGCCTGGCTCGCCGATCTTTCAAACCACACGCTCGAGGATCGCGAGCATCAGGGCGTCAGCTACCGCATGTTCGCCGCGCCCTATGGCCGGTTTCATATCTGGGGCCTGACCGCCGGCATCTTGCGCTCGCTCGCCGAGACGTTGCAGACGGGCGGCGTCTTCGATGACTGACCGCGCTGCGCCGATCGATCCGACCCTTGCGCCGCATTTCTCATGGATCGGCGAACGGCCGATCGCAAAGGTGCTGCGCGCGCTTCTGGATGCTGAGGCGGACTGCGCGCGCTTCGTCGGCGGCTGCGTGCGCGACAGCCTGCTCGGCGAAACGCCGAAGGATATCGACATCGCGACAACCCTGACGCCGGACCTTGTGATCGCCGCACTGAAGCGCGCGCATCTTGGCGCGGCGCCGACCGGGATTGAGCACGGCACGGTGACGGCGATCGCTGATCACCGCGGCGTCGAAGTCACCACCTTGCGCGCCGATGTGTCGACCGACGGCCGCCGCGCCAGCGTCGCCTTCACGCGCGACTGGGCGGTCGACGCGCGTCGCCGGGATTTCACGATCAACGCGCTCTATCTGACGCCGGCGCTCGAGCTTTTCGATCCGGTCGGCGGCGCTGCAGATCTGGCAGGCCGGCGCGTGCGGTTCATCGGCGTGGCGGATGAGCGGATCCGAGAAGATTACCTGCGCATCCTGCGATTCTTCCGCTTTTCCGCCCGATTCGCCCCGAGCTTTGATGAAGCTGGATTGAAGGCGTGCTCTTCCCTCAAAGAAGGCATGCGCCAATTATCCGCCGAACGCATTGGCGATGAAATGATGAAACTTCTTTCGCTGCCAGCTCCGCAAGCCGCCCTTGCCGCGATGACGGCGAGCGGCGTGCTGGCGGAAGTGTGGCCGGCCGCGCCGGAGATCGAAACGCTGGCGCGGCTGAAAGCGATCGACCCGGCGG
>JBGSNB010000437.1:0-1595 GCA_041739835.1 Parvularculaceae bacterium
CCTGCGCAAGCGCGGCGGCGTCGCAGCCGGCCTGGGCGAAGCTATCGGCTCGCGCGCGCGGCGACATCTTGAAGCGTGCAGCCGACCTGCTCGAAGAGCGCGCAGAGCATTTCATGCAGCTGGCGACGCGCGAAGCCGGGAAGACCATCCCCGACGCCATCTCGGAGGTCCGTGAGGCGATCGATTTCCTTCGCTATTATGCGGTCGAGGCGGAAAAGCTGGCCGGCGAGCCGCTCGGCGTCGTCGCTTGCATCAGTCCGTGGAATTTCCCGCTGGCGATATTTCTCGGGCAAGTCTCCGCGGCGCTCGCGGCCGGCAATGCGGTGATCGCAAAGCCGGCGGAGCAAACGCCGATCATCGCGCATGACGCGATCCAGTTGCTGCATGAGGCAGGCGTTCCCGTCGGCGTCCTGCATTTCCTGCCAGGCGATGGGCCAACCATCGGGGCGCCGCTTGTTCGACATCCGCTCGTCAGCGGGGTCGTCTTCACCGGCTCGACCGAGGTTGCAAAGATCATCAACAGCGGTCTGGCCGAGCGCGAGCAGCCAGAGGCCGCGCTGATCGCGGAAACCGGCGGCATCAATGCGATGATCGTCGATTCGACCGCCCTGCTCGAACAGGCTGTGCGCGACGCGGTCGCCTCCGCCTTCCAGAGCGCCGGCCAGCGGTGTTCCGCCTGCCGCCTTGTCTGCGTTCAGGGCGACATCGCCGACCGCTTCAACGCCATGCTCGCCGGCGCGATGGCCGAACTCGTTGTCGGCGATCCGGCGGCGCTGGTGACGGATGTCGGGCCTGTCATCGACGCCGAGGCGCTGGCGAAGATCGCGGCGCACATCGTCGAGATGGAGAAAACCGCGACGCTGATCGCGCGCGCGCCGGAGATCGCCGGCGACGTCAAAGGGACTTTCATCCGCCCGGTCGCCTTCGAGATTGCGGCGATCGCTGATCTGAAGCGCGAGGTATTCGGACCCGTCCTGCATGTGCTGCGCTTTGGCGCCGGCGACATCGAGCGGCTGGTCGATGACATCAATGCGCTCGGCTTTGGACTGACCATGGGCGTGCATTCGCGCATCGACGAAACGATGCACGCAATCGTCGCGCGTGCGCGCATCGGCAACATTTATGTCAATCGCAACCAGATCGGCGCTGTTGTTGGCGTGCAGCCTTTCGGCGGCGAAGGACTTTCCGGCACCGGACCCAAAGCTGGCGGGCCGCATTACCTGAAAGCGCTGCAGCGCACCCGCGCGCCCGCAGCCGGCGAACGGCTCTCCGTCAGCGTGCAGGCGCCGCTTCCCCTGTTCGACCAGCAATTGAGGAAGGCCGAGGCAGCTTTCCTCAAATGGAACGCGTCCGCTGAAAGACGCGACATTCTCGCGCGCGCCGCCGCCCTTGCGCCGGAAGAGCAGGCCGACCTTTTCCGGTTTGCGACGACAATTTACGGCGCCGAATTCGAGAACGCGCTGGAGTTGCCGGGACCGACCGGGGAATCGAATTCCCTCCGCCTCAAGGGGCGCGGCGTCGTCGCTTGTCTCGGCGGCGGAACGCCGTTCGCCAATCGCCGCCAGATTGCGCTGGCGCTCGCCGCCGGCAACGCC
>JBGSNB010000456.1:0-3013 GCA_041739835.1 Parvularculaceae bacterium
CCGATCTCAATGACCAGCGCGTCGAAGCGGCGCGCGCCGATCGGGGGATTGGTCGCCAAACCGGCCGCGCGCGCAATTTCCCTGATGCTTTCAGACGGCGCCGGATCGAATACCGCCGATGCCGCGCCGTCGATGACGCCGCCGCCTGTCCAGCCTCGCAGCAAGGCGCCGCCCATCGAGCCTGCGCCAATCAGCGCGACGGAGATCTTCTCGGTCATGTCGAAAAACTACGCAGAACGTCGCGCACATGACAACAGCCGGCCATGTCCGGCCAAGTCGAGCAGACCCCCGACTAGGCGTTGCCCGCGGTCTCGAACAGCGAGGATTCGAGCGCCTCTTCCGGCGTCTTGCCGCCCCAGATCAGGAAATTGAACGCCGGCAGGAAGCGATCGATCGCTTCGCGCGCGCCCTTGATCAGGCACTCCGCCTGCACCCGGTCGAGCGCGCCATTCGCCGGCAGCACGGCGGCGTTGCGAAAGACGATTGAATTGTCTTCCGACCACAGATCGAAATGGCCGATCCACAGCCGTTCATTGACGAGCGCGACGAGCCGCGCGACCTCGTTCAATCGCGCTTTGGGCGCCTTCAAATCAAGCGGCGCGCCCATCTGCAGCGTCGACAATTCCGGGCGCCAAGTGAACCAGAAACCGGCGTCGCGCCACATGCCGGGAATCGCCAGATGCAGCTCATCGGCATCGACGCGCTCGGCGCTGAGCGCCAATTCGTCGGCCACGAGTTCGAGCGCCTCCAGGGGATCGGCTTCCCGCCTGGGCGTCTTCAGGAGTTCAATCGACATGGGGCTCCGCGAGCTGACTGCACGCCCCGATAGCGCGGCGAGTCGGAGGGCCCCGCAATGATTCGATCCTGTGGAAATCTAGCTGGTTTTGCCCAATCCCGATTCGAGTTCCGCCAGACGCGCCGCCAGACGCTCGTTCTCGACCCGCGCCGCGCGGGCCATGTCGCGCACCGCCTCGAATTCCTCGCGCGTGACAAGGTCCATGTCCGACAAAAGTCGCTGCAACTGGCTGCGGGCGACCGTTTCAGCCTCGCGGCGCACCCCGTCGACGGCGCCGGCCGCCTCCGACATCAGCTTGGCGATCTCGTCGAAAATCGGGCTCTGGGTCTGCATCGCGGGCTCCTTTGCTCCTAGATAGGGCGTTTTGCCGCCCAAGGCGACAGCGGCGAAAAAGCGCGCTAGGAAACTGCCGCCGACAGCCCAGAGGCCGAATGACCATTCCCTATCCCGCGATCGACCCCGTCGCGTTGCAGCTGGGTCCCCTGCCGATCCGCTGGTACTCGCTCGCCTATATCGTCGGCATCGGCGTCGGCTGGTGGTATGCGCTGACGCTCGTGAAATCCCCGAAGCTGTGGCCCGCGGCCGGCGCGCCGGTGACGAGAACGCAGCTCGACGACGTCATCTTCTGGGTCGCGGTCGGCGTCATGGCGGGCGGCCGGCTCGGCTATGTCCTCTTTTACGAGCCGGCGCTGCTCGTCGGCGCGTGGTCGCCGCTTGGCGCGACGATGGATGCGGGGATCGTCAAGACGCTGGTCGGATGGCTGCCGATCCCGCCCGCGCTGATGCTGTGGAAAGGCGGCATGTCGTTTCACGGCGGTCTCCTCGGCGTGACAATTGCGGGTCTGTGGTATGCGCGCCGCTACAAGGTGAGCGCGCTGTCGCTCGGCGACCTCTTTTCCTGCGCCGCGCCGATCGGGCTGTTTTTCGGCCGCATGGCCAATTTCATCAATGGCGAGCTTTACGGCCGGCCATGGGACGGCCCATGGGCGATGGTGTTCCCGATGGACCCGCTGCAGGTTCCGCGTCACCCGAGCCAGCTCTATGAAGCGGCGCTCGAAGGCGTCGCTCTGTTCATCGTTATCCTGATCGCGACACGTGCGCTCAGGCTGCTGCAGCGGCCGGGCGCGATCATGGGCCTCTTTCTCTCTGGCTATGCGGTCTCGAGGATCATTGTCGAGAATTTCCGCGAGCCCGATGCGTTCATGCCGAATTTCCCGATCGGCCTCACCATGGGCATGATGCTGTCGGCGCCGATGCTGGCGCTTGGCGTCTGGCTGATCTGGCGCGCCTTCAAGCGGACGGCCTCCGCCGCCATCAAGGCCGCATGACCGGGAACGCGCCGATCCGCGAAAAAACGCCGCTCGAAGACCGCCTCATCGCGCTGATCAAATCGCGCGGGCCGATCACGGTCGCGGACTATATGGAGGATGCGCTGATGCATCCCCATGACGGCTATTACACGGCGCAAGCGCCGATCGGCGCGAAGGGCGATTTCACGACGGCCCCGGAGATCAGCCAGATTTTCGGCGAACTGGTCGGGCTCTGGCTCGTGCAATCCTGGATCGACATGGGTTCGCCGCCGGCGTTCAATCTCGTCGAACTCGGTCCGGGTCGCGGCGTCCTCATGCAGGACATCTTGCGCGCGGCGAAACTGCGCCCGGCCTTTCTTGACGCCGCGCGCATCTGGCTGGTCGAGACCAGCGGACGACTGCGCCATGAGCAGCAGCGACGGCTGCGCGACGCCGGCATCGCGACCGACTGGGCGGACGCGTTCGCCGACGTGCCGCCGGGACCGACGCTGATCGTCGCCAATGAGTTTTTCGACTGCCTGCCGATCCGGCAATTCGTCCGCACAGAGACCGGTTGGCGCGAACGCCTGGTCGGCCTCGACGCGTCCGGCGCGCATCTCGATTTCAAGCTGGCCGAAACGCCGCCGCCGCCGACGCTTGCCATCCCCGACAAGGAAAAAGCCGAGATCGGCGAATTCTACGAACTCTGCGAGGGGGCCGAGGCGCTCGCCGATGAAATCGCGCGCGCCCTTGTCGCCGAAGGCGGGCGGGCGCTTATTCTCGATTACGGCCATCTCCATGCGGGCTTTGGCGACACGCTGCAGGCGGTGCGCCGCCACGGATTTTGGCCGGTGCTCGCCTCGCCGGGGAAGGCCGACATCACCGCGCATGTGAATTTCGAAACGATCGGGCGCGCCGCCTTCGCTGC
>JBGSNB010000482.1:0-4696 GCA_041739835.1 Parvularculaceae bacterium
TCGGCGCTCGGCAGGCGCGTCGGCGCAATGACCGTGATTGGGGGTTGTTTCGCGATGGGGGGCGGCGGCGGCGCAAAGCGATCGACCGGCGTCGGCGCGACCGCCTCATCGACGCCGGCGTCCACATACCAGCGCAAAAGGGCGCGCGCTTTTACAACCTGATCGATCTTCGGCATCCGCTATTCGCAACACACCTTGCGGGTCAGGTCAAACGCTGATCGCGAACAGGCATTGCGAGCCGAAATAAAGCGGCAAGCCCCACAGACGGTTGGCGAATCCGGCGCCCCTGAAACGGTCGCGCGCAACGGAAATATCGGAAATCGCAAAGCCCGCCGCGGCGAGGGCGAGCTGCGCGCTCTCCTGCGTGGTCTGGGCGGCAAGATGCCCGGCGCTGGCGACGACCATCACGCCGATGATCAGGGTGTAAACCGCGACCGGCCAGAAAAACGCACCAAGATCGCGCCGCAGCCAATGGACGAAGCCTGCTGCGAACGCGGAGAAAAGGAAGGCGGTCAGGACGACCGCCACGCTGATGACAATACCGCCGCTGAAAAACGCCGCGATATAGGCGACATGGCCGGCGGCGAAGGCGGCCATGCCGGCAAGGAAGGTGCTTTTCGCCTTCGGAATGAGCAGGACATCGCCGATCGCGCACAAGATCAGCCCCAGCAGGATGATCCGGCCGAACGGGGTCTCAAGGGCGCCGGCGCTCGCCCCGGTACATATAAAGGCGAGCGCCGCCAGCGGCTTGAATATCCATCTGAGTTCGGGCCGCTCCCGCCATTCCGCATAGAGCAGGCCAAGGACCGAGACGGCGCAAATTGAAAGGAAAAAGCTGGGCTGCATTGCTCGTTCAGGTCACTGCCGACGCAAAAAGGATCGCAAATTGGCATTTGCCGGTGAATTTTGCCAAAAGCAAAGCCCGGATCGCTCCGGCGCAGGATGCGCCGCACCCGATGAAGAGGACGACGCATGGCTGAGGACGGCCCCGAACGCGAGAACATGGAGTTTGATGTGGTGGTGGTCGGCGCCGGCCCTGCAGGGCTTGCCGCCGCGATCCGTCTGAAACAGCGCGCGGCCGCCTCGGGTCAAGATCTGTCCGTCGTGCTGATCGAAAAAGGATCGGAAATCGGCGCGCATATTCTGTCGGGCGCGGTGCTCGATCCGTCCGGGCTCGACGCCCTGATTCCCGATTGGCGCAATCAGGGCGCGCCGGCGACGGTCGAGGTTAAATCCGAATCCTTCAAGCTGATGGGGCCGTCCGGATCGCTGAACTTGCCGGTCTTCGCAATGCCGCCGATGGTGCATAACCACGGGAATTACATCGTCTCGATGGGCAATGTCTGCCGCTGGCTCGGCGAACAGGCGGAAGCGCTCGGCATTGAAATTTATCCCGGCATGGCCGCCTCAAAGCCGGTCTTTCGCGCGGACGGGTCCTTGAAGGGCGTTGTGGTCGGTGAAGTCGGCGTCGGCAAGGACGGCGCGCCGACCGGTCGCTATCAGCCCGGCATGGAACTCTGCGGCAAATATGTGCTGATCGCGGAAGGCGCGCGCGGCTCGCTCGCGAAGATGTTGATCGAGCGCTTCTGCCTCGAGGAAGGCCGCGATCCGCAGAAATACGGCATCGGCCTCAAGGAGCTTTGGGAAATCCGGCCCGAAAAGTCGCGGCCCGGCCATATCCAGCACACTTTCGGCTGGCCGCTGTCGAACGACGCGGGCGGCGGCTCTTTCCTCTACCACTACGACGACAATACGATTTCGCTCGGCTTCGTCGTTCATCTGAATTACCGGAACCCGCATCTATATCCGTATGCGGAATTTCAGAAATTCAAGACCCATCCCGAAATCGCCGACCTTCTCGAGGGCGGCAAGCGCATCGCCTATGGCGCGCGCGCGATCACTGAAGGCGGCTACCAATCGGTGCCGAAACTGGCGTTTCCCGGCGGCGCGCTGATCGGATGCGCCGCGGGGTTCGTCAATGTGCCGCGCATCAAGGGCAATCACAACGCGATGCTGACCGGCATCATGGCGGCGGACGCGGCCTTCGAGGCGATCGAAGCGGGCCGCGAGGGCGACGAACTCAGGGAATATCAGGCCGCCTACGACGCCTCGCCGGTGAAGAGCGAACTCTTCAGGGCGCGGAACGCCAAACCCTTGTGGTCGAAGTTCGGAACCTTGCTCGGCGGCATCGCGCTTTCAGGCATTGACCTCTGGACGAATTCGATCATCCCGGGACTTTCATTCTTCGGCACATTGAAGCACGGCAAGACCGACGCGGCGGCGACCGAAAGCGCGGACCGGCACAAGCCGATCGACTATCCGCGGCCCGACGGGGCGCTGACATTCGACCGTCTCACCAATGTTTCATTTTCGGGCGTCAATCACGAGGAAAACCAGCCGGCGCATTTGAAGCTTAAGGACCCGTCAATTCCGATCGCCGTAAACCTGCCTCGCTATGCCGAGCCGGCGCAGCGTTATTGCCCGGCAGGCGTATATGAAGTTCTGACCGAAGAAGGCGGCGCCAACCCGAAATTCCAGATCAACGCGCAAAACTGCGTTCACTGCAAGACATGCGACATCAAGGATCCGTCGCAGAATATCGTGTGGGCGACGCCGGAAGGCGGCGGCGGCCCGAATTATCCGAACATGTAGGCGCTTTCGAGGAGTATTGAGTTGATCAACCGGATGATGCTGCTTGCCGGCGCCGCGCTCGCGGGCGTGTCGTGCGCAACCGCGCCGCAGCCGCAAACGACCATCGCCGGAGACTATTTGTCCGGCAGACTCGCGGCCGGGCTCAACGACATTGACGCAGCGGCCGACCGCTACGGCGCTGCAGTCGTCGACCGGCCTGACAATGAAGACCTTGTGCGCAGCGCTTTTCTCTACCACCTCGCCGCCGGCGAGATCGATGCGGCGGCGCCTTTCGCCGAAAAACTCGCGGCATCCAAGGATCGCGACGGGCTTGCGCAATTTGCGCTTGCGGCGATCCGGCTGAAGCGCGGCGATCTGATCGGCGCGCGCGCGCTTCTGCAACAACAGACTCCGGAGCCGTTCACGAAATCGATCGCCTTCCTGGCGGGCGGCTGGATAGAGGCTGAACTTTCCGGGCCTGCGGCCGGCGTCACGGCGTTTGACCTCGGCAAGGACGTCTTCACCGGCTTCAATCCGACTTTCAAGGCGATCCTGCTCGAAGAAAAAGGCGAGATCGAAGCAGCGCGCGAACAGCATGAATTGTCAGTGGCGACATTCGGCGGGCCGGTCGGCCGAGAGGCCTATGGCGCATTTCTGGAGCGTCACGGACCGAAAGAGGCGGCGCTCGATTATTATGCGGTTCTCGCAAAGGACGGCGGTGCGTCGCGGCGCCTCGCGCAGGCGGCGCAAAAGCGCATTTCGCGCAATGCGCCCAGCAAGGCGTATACGGATATTTCGGCCGCTGAAGGCGCGGCCATCGGGCTGTATCTTTTCGCCGGCAATCTGCTGCAGCAATCGGCGGAAGAATTGCAGCGCGCGGCGGAAGCGGGCTTCAAGGTCAGCGAACGGCCGTTCAACCTGCCGCTCGCGCTGACCCAGATCGCCGTCTATCTTGACCCGAAGTTTTCGGAGGCCCAGCGCCTCGTCGGATCGATCCACAATATCTACGGAAATTATGCGGCGGCGCGCGCGGCGTTCGCGAAAGTCCCGGCAGGCTCGGTGCAATATGAGCTGGCGCAAACGGAAATCGCCGGCAGTCTTGAGGCTGAAAACCGGTCCGAGGAAGCGATCGACGTCCTCAGATCCGTTGTCCGGCGAGACAAGGATGCGGAAGACGCCCAGATGACGCTGGCGGGACTTTACGCAAGCAAGGAGCGCCACCGCGACGCGGTTGACGTCGCCAGCGCGGCGATTGCGCGCCTCGGCGCGGAGCCGCCCGAAGACGCATGGCGCCATTTCGTCACGCGAGCGGCGTCGCTGATCGAACTTGACCGCTTCCCGGAAGCCGAAGCCGATCTGAAGCGCGCCGTCGAAATCGACCCGGAAGAGCCGGTCGCGCTGAACTATCTCGGCTACAGCTGGGTCGAACGCGGCGTCAATCTGGAAGAAGCGTTCGCGCTCATCGAAAAGGCGGTTGCGTTGAGGCCGCAGTCAGGCGCGATCATCGACAGCCTTGGCTGGGCGCATTACCAGCGGGGCGAATATGACCTCGCGCTGCCGCATCTTGAGAAGGCGGCGTCGCTCGAGCCCGCCGATCCGACGATTACGGATCATCTTGGCGACGCATATTGGCGTCTTGGCCGCGAGGTGGAGGCGCGCTTTCAATGGGCGCGCGCGCTTGAGCTGAAGCCGGCCGAACGCACCCGCGCGGCGATTGAGGCAAAATTGAAATCCGGCCTTGCGCCGGCGACGCCGAAGACCGCCGACAATCCATGATCGCCGAAATCGCGCCGGCGAAGATAAACCTTTATCTGCATGTCGGCGGGCTGCGGCCGGACCGGCTGCATGAACTCGAAAGCCTGTTTGTCTTCGCTGATCGCGGCGACGTCGTGACGGCGGCGCCGGCGGCGGGGCTGTCGCTTGAAATCGACGGACCGTTCGCCGCCGAGCTGTCCAGAGCGCCCGTCGATCGCAATCTCGTCTTGCGCGCGGCGCGCCTCCTGCAGAAAACGGCGGGCGTAACTGCCGGCGCACGGCTCACCCTCGACAAGCGATTGCCTATCGC
>JBGSNB010000540.1:0-1793 GCA_041739835.1 Parvularculaceae bacterium
GACGCAGATCTTGTCTTCGCGCATGGCGTCGCCAGCGGCGATCCGGGCCCCGACAGCGTCGTCCTGTGGACGCGGGTCTCGATCGCCGGCGCCGACCGCCTGCCAGTCATTTGGGAGGTGTCGGCCGACGCCGAATTCTCGTCGCTCGCGGCGTCGGGCGAGACCATCGCCGAGATCGCGGGGGATTTCACCGTCAAGGCGCTGGCGACGAATCTTGAAGCGGGCGCGCGCTATTTCTACCGCTTCCGCGTCGGCGACGCGCGCTCGCCGGTCGGCCGCACGAAGACATTGCCGACGGGGGCGCTCGATGTCGCGAGATTCGGCGTCATCTCCTGTTCGAATTTTCCCTTCGGCTATTTCAATGTTTATGACCTGATCGCGCGGCGAGACGACCTCGACGCCGTCATTCATCTCGGCGACTATATCTACGAATACAGCACAAAGCCCGGCGATTACGGCGCCGACGATGGCGCGCGGCTCGGCCGCGCGCATGAGCCGCCGCATGAACTGACGACGCTCGCCGACTACCGCGTGCGGCATGCTCAGTACAAGGCGGATCCAGGGCTTAAGGCCGCGCACGCCGCGCATCCCTTCATCTCGATCTGGGACGATCACGAATCGGCGAACGATTCCTGGGCGGGCGGCGCCGAAAATCACGATCCGCAGACCGAAGGCGACTGGCAGGCGCGAAAGCGCGCCGCCATGCAGGCCTTTTACGAGTGGATGCCGATCCGCGATCCCGAGATGGGCCGGCCGCGCGAAGCGATTTTCCGCGCGTTTTCCTATGGCGATCTGTTGACGGTCGCAGCGCTTGAAACGCGGCTGATGGCGCGCGACAAGCCATTTGAATACAATGAAATCGTGCCGACCCTGACCTCGCCGGAGGCGGTCGAGAATTTCCGCCAAAACGTGCTCTGGGCGCCGACCCGCGAGATGCTGGGCGACGAGCAGACCGCGTTCGTGCAAAATACGCTGCGCCAATCCGTTGATGCGGGGCAACCCTGGCGGCTGATCGCCAATCAGGTGATCATGGCGAAGGTGACGGCGCCCAATCTTGAGCCGCACATGACCGAGGAGAATATCGTCGAGCTTGAAGCGCAGTGGGATCAGGCGCGCGCCTTCGTCAAATTCTCGACGCTCGGCCTGCCGACCAATCTCGACGCCTGGGACGGGTATCCCGCCTCGCGCGAGCGCTTTTACGACGCCGCGCGCGTTTCTGGCGCCGACGGCATCGTCGTCGTCACCGGCGACACGCACACCTGGTGGGCGAACGATCTGAAAGCGAAGGACGGCGCCCATATCGGCGTCGAGCTTGGCGTTCACTCGGTGACGTCGCCGTCGCCCTATCGGAAATCCTTTCTCGGCGGCAAGGGCGCGGAATATGCGCTGCTGACCGGCAAGGACAATGCCGACGTTCGCTACATTTCAGGCGAAGACCACGGCTATATCGCGCTGACGATCACGCGCGACAAGATCGACGCCCGCTTCATCGCGGTCAGCACGATCGAGGCGCCGGACTATGAAGCGTTCGAGAAGGCGGCTTTTTCAATCCGGAAGTCAGCGGGCGCGGCGCAGTTTGTCGATGTCGACAGGCTCAGCCTCGCCGAACGGGCGGTGTTTTGATCGTGCTCTTGCAGCGCCTTCGGCGATTGAGGCTTCAGGGCCGCGACCGGCTGTTTGTCGCGGCGGCGCTCCTCGCCGGCTACGCCTTCTGGCTTTACGCTGCGGACAGCCCGTGGACGCGCGCCTATGGCGCGATCGGACGCGACATGCCGGAACTCGCCGCCGGATTC
>JBGSNB010000555.1:0-5369 GCA_041739835.1 Parvularculaceae bacterium
GTCGCGCCGGTGCGCGATGGCGCGCTCGTCCTTGCGCAAAGACTGGCGACAAGGCTCGCGCATCCCTTCGGCTAGTCCCCGCTGGCGCGCGCCGAGAATGCCGCTATTGTCGCTCGCCAAACCGATTGGCCAAGAAAAACAACAGGGAAAATCATGAGCCCAAAACCCCCGACCGGGGCGCCCGCCGACGACCTCAAATTCTGCGACAGCCCCGCCGCCGCGATCGCGCGGCTGACGGAGCTTTATGACGAGGCGATCGGCGCGGTCGAAAGACGCTTTGCGGAATTTGTCGCCGGCCGGCTGAAGCCCGGCCCCTTCGCCGCGCCGACCTATCCTTACCTTTGCGCCGAAGTGCCGGCCGAAAAATCGATCCAGACCGGCAGCCTCGCGCTCGGCCAGATCGCCGCGATGAGCTTGCACGGCGCGTCGATCACCAAGCCGGCGCTCTACGCCAACTACCTCCTTGACCAGCTGAAGCGGATTTCCGAGAGCTTTGAAGCAAGGCTTTTTGTCGGGAAATCACGGACGCCGATCCCGCTGACCTTCGCGCTTGAACAGGCGACCGCCTCGCTGACGCCGCAGCAGCGCGAGGAATTGCAGCATTTCTTCCACATGCCGAATCTGATCTCGACCAACGACATCATTGTCGACGGCGGCATGATCCTCGCGCGCGGCGGGGCGCAACCCCTGTCGCTGTTCACGGCGGAGCGCACGGATTATTCGCTGCACCGCATCCAGCATTATACGGCGACGAAGGCCGAGCATTATCAGAACTTCATTCTGTTCACGAACTATCAGCGCTATGTCGACGAATTCGTCGAGCGCGGGCGCCTTATGGTCGAGCGGGGCGACATCGACGCGCTGATCGAACCGGGCGACCGCATCACCAGAAAGGGCGCAGAGCCGACGAAGCCGCCGCTCGCCAAGCAGCCGCAAATGCCCGCCTATCATTATGTGAAAGGCCGCCATGCCGGCGTCACGCTCGTCAATATCGGCGTCGGCCCGTCGAACGCCAAGACGATCACCGATCACCTCGCGGTCTTGCGGCCGCATGTCTGGCTGATGATCGGCCATTGCGGCGGCCTTCGGCGGACGCAGCGTCTCGGCGATTATGTGCTGGCGCACGCTTATCTGCGCGAAGATAATGTGCTTGACGACGCGCTCCCCCCGTCGATCCCGCTGCCAACGATCGCCGAGGTGCAGCTCGCGATGACCGCCGCCGTCGAACAGGTCGGCGGCATCCCGAAAGGGCAACTCAAGGAACATTTGAGGACAGGCACGGTCGTCACCACCGGCGACCGCAACTGGGAGCTTGATTTCGAAAAGATCGCGGTGCGTTTGAACCAGAGCCGCGCCATCGCGATCGACATGGAATCGGCGACGATCGCCGCCAACGGCTTTCGCTATCGCGTGCCCTACGGCACGCTGCTCTGTGTCTCCGACCGGCCGCTGCACGGCGAAATCAAGCTCCCCGGCATGGCCGACGCCTTCTATCAGGCGCGCGTGTCGGAGCACCTCGCGATCGGCCTCAGGGCCATCGAATTATTGCGCGCCGAGGCGGATGCGGGGACGCTGCATTCAAGGAAATTGCGAAGTTTCGATGAGCCGTTTTTGAGGTGATGAAGAAGGCGCGCTGGCCGAAATTGTCGAGATGGACTCCGGGTTCGCCGCCCTCACAACTCCCGCTCATAAATCCGGTACGTCTTGTAAATCTCGCCGCCCATGTCGGTCAGCATGTTCAGCATGTCGGGATTGGTTTCGAGGATCCACGACAGTTCTGAAGACGTGACGCCATTGTCCATGTTCGCCGAATTCACCATGTCGATGATCTTGTAGGCGAAGGCGGCGCCGATCGGCTTGCCGTGGAGTTTCTTGCGGACGCCCATCAGCGGCATGCGCGCCTGGCTCAGTTTTTTCACTTTCAGCCGCCACAGGAGTTTTGCCCAGTTGAAAGGCAATAGCTTGCCGTCGAAATCGCGGATCGCCTCCATGAAGTTCGGCAGCACGAGGCCGAAGGCGACCGGTTCGCCGTCATATTCGCAGAAGATGATGTTGTAGGTTTCGATGATCGGGCGAAGCTCTTTCGCCATATGGGCGATTTGCGCTTCCGTCATCGGCACGAAGCCCCAATTGTCGCTCCACGCATCCTTGTAGATGTCGACGAGCGTCGCGATTTCCGCGTCGAACCTGGCGAAATCGATATTGCGGATGTTGACTTTCGGCGACGACAACGCGCGTTCGATGAATTTCATGCGCTTTTCGGGAATGAACTGGCGGCGAGGAATATAGCGCAGGGCGTACATGTCCATCGCCTTCGTAAACCCGAGCGCCTCGACATGGCGCTGATACCAGTCGCGGCCATGCGGCATCATCACATAGGGCGGCGTGTCGAAGCCCGAGATCAGGAGGCCGCATTCCTCGTTGACCGAGAATGAGAACGGCCCGGCGATCTTTTTCATGCCGCGCGCGCGCATCCAGTCTTCGGCGGTTTTCAGCAGCGCGGCGAACACGGCCGCGTCGTCGATCCCGTCGAGGAAACCGAAATGCCCGGTCGCATCCTTGTAGCGATCGAGGTGGAGGGGGTTGATGAAGGCGGAGACGCGGCCGGCGACGGCGCCGTCTTTCTTCGCGATGAAGAGCTGCATCTCGGCGCCTGCGAGCGCCGGGTTCGACATCGGATCGAGGCGCGCGGCAAGCTCGAATTCGAGCGGCGCGACATAGGCGGGATCGCCCGCATAGGGAATTTTTCCGGCGGCGATGAACGCCTTGCGGCCTTGCGGGCCGAAAACCGGCTCGACAATGATTTTGGGGGCGACTGCGCCGTCGGCCATGGGGCGGGTCCTTTCGCCGGTCGGCCGACCTTATAGGCGAAATCGGCGGCGGATTGCGAGTGGCCCGGCATCGCGCGAGGCGCCCGTCTTTGGTCAGTGTAAGGACCTAATGCTTCAGCCTGATCTCGACTTCGGCGCCGGTCTTGCCGACGTCAAACAGCGCCTCGCCGATCGACGGCGGCGCCAGGCGGAATTTCGGATTGCCGGAAACGCCGAAAGGCTCGGCGGGAAGGCCGAAGGCGTTCTTGTCGAATTTCCGGTTGGCGTTGACGTCGTGATAGGCGACCAGCGCCCATTGGCCGGGGGCGGGGGCTGTCACGCAGATCTGCGTCGAGGGCGCATGGGCCGCGTAACGCACGCGGAATTCGCGCCCGCCCTTGTTGAGAAAGCCGTCCGGATCGTTGCGGAAGAGTTCGACCGTCATCAGGCCGGCGTTTTTCTTCACATTGCTGATGGCGACGCGGATCTCGTTCGGCTCGCCCTTGCAGCTGACATGCGCAAAACCTGCGCTCTCCGCGGCCGTCGCCGGCGCCGCGGCGACGAACCCCGCCGCAATCATCGCATTCCGCCACATGGCGCACCCTGTCCCATGACCCATACCAAGTCCCATCCCTAGCGAAGGCTCTGCCAAATTCGCGTCCCAAATCGGGCCGGACTGTGTCTAGCGTTCACAGAACAAGGAATTGTGACGGTCACCCCGTCACGCGCGCGACCGGAAACGCCGCCGCCATTGCGCCATAGGCGCCGACCAGGCGGTCGATATCGTCATTCGTGTGCGCCGACGAAACCGCAAGGCGCAACAGCGATTCCTTGCCGGGGGTGCCCGGCGGAATCGCCATATTGACGTAAACGCCCTCGTCGAGCAGGAAATTCCAGGCGGCGAAAGCATCCTCCCTTGTTGGAAAGAGCACCGAAATGACCGGGGCCGGGCCCGACGCGAGCTTGAGGCCGAACTGCGTCAGCGCGGCGTGCAGGCGCCCGGCGTTCTCCCAAAGCTTCTCTTTCAGCGCCGGCGTCTCCTTGATGTTTCTGAGCGCCGCCGAGGCCGAGGCGATCGTCGCCGGCGAGGGCGATGCGGTGAACTTGTAGGGCCGCGAGGCGAAGCGCAGATATTCCGCTTCCGGATGATTGGAGGCGACAAAGCCGCCGATCGCCGCGAGCGCTTTCGAGAACGTGCCGGAATAAAAGTCGATCTTGTCCATCACGCCCTCGGCCTCGGAGACGCCGCGGCCCTGCGCGCCATAGACGCCGAAGGAATGCGCTTCGTCGACCAGCAGATAGGCGCCATGCTTGTGCGCGACCTCGACGAATTCCGCGACCGGCGCCGTGTCGCCATACATCGAATACATGCCCTCGATGCAGACGAGCTTGCCCTTGATTTTCGGGTCGAGGCGGGCGAGCCGCTTGTCGAGGTTTTCCGGGTCGTTGTGCCGAAAGCGGATCGTCTCGGCGCCGGCGAGCGCGCAGCCGTCATAGATGCAGGCGTGGCAGTCGGCATCGACGAGAACGACGTCTTCGGCGGGATCGATCAGCCCGGCGATCGCGCCGAGATTGGCGACATAGCCGGTCGAGAACACGACGCAGTATTTCATCCCGAGATAGTCGGCGATTTCAGCTTCAAGCCGCCGGTGCCCGGCGAAGGTGCCGTTGGCGAAGCGCGAGCCGGTGGTGCCGGTGCCTTCGCGGTCGAGCGCCTCCTTCGCGGCGGCGATCGCTTTGGGCTCGAAAGTCTGACCAAGGTAATTATGCGTGCCCGCCAGCACCGTCTCGCGGCCCTTGATCAACGCCCGCGTCGGCCCCAGCACCTCCTCCATGACGACCGTGAACGGGTTCTTGCCCATCGCGGAAAGGCCGTTGTAGAGGATCGCGGTCTTCTCGAACTTGTCGAAGAGGCTCATGGCGTCAGCCCTGCTGTCCCTTGATGGCGTGTATGGCGTCGACCAGCTGACCGATCGTTTTCGTCTCGGAAATCGTGTTCACCGGAATCGAGATGTCGTAATAATCTTCGATATCCATGACGATATCGAGCACCGAAACGCTGTCGACTTCGAGGTCAGCGACGAGATCGACATCGCGGGTCAGCTTCACGCCCTTCTGGTTCAGCGGATCGAGCAGGCCGCAGATGCGGCGAAAGACGAGATCGTCGTCCTCCTGGATCCCCGATTGATGAATGCCGGTCATGGCGTCGCTCCTCGTTGCACGGCCTTGCGGCCTATAGCAGCCCTTGTTCTTGATACCAGAGGACGGTTTTTGCAAATCCTTCCTTGAGCGGCGTCCTCGGCCGCCAGTCCGCCGCCGCGCTGAACAAATTGTCGCGCGCGACCCAGTCGGGATGAAACAGTTCATTGACCTGTCCCTGGCGGATCGACGGGGTCTTTCCAAACACGCTCTCGGCGGCCCGCACGCCCTCATGCAGCAGCGCGACCGCCGGTTTCGGGATGCGGAGCGCCATCGCGGTGTTGCCGAAGACGCTGCTCAGCGCCTTGCCGATCTCGGACCAGGTGCGGCCATCCGGCGCCTCGTCGCCGACTTCATAGA
>JBGSNB010000584.1:0-3677 GCA_041739835.1 Parvularculaceae bacterium
ACCGCCGCCGGCCGCTTCGAGATCGCCCCCTCCTGCGCCGGACTTCGCTTCCTGCTGGCGTCGGCGATGCTGTCCGCGTTGATCAGCCATCTCGCCTTCAGGGTCTGGCGCAAAGGCGCCGCCTTCATCGCCGCGGCGCTCGTCGCGGCTGTCCTCGCAAACTGGTTGCGCGCCTTCCTGATCGTGTCGCTGGCGACCGCGACGGATCTGAGGCTCGGCGTCGGGCCCGAACATGTCGCGCTCGGCTGGGTCCTCTACGGCGCGATGATCGCCGGCCTCATTCTCCTCGCGCGCCGCTGCGCCGACCGACCGACCGGCTCGTCGTCATCGGCAAAGAAAAGGCCGGAATCGCCTGAGACTGACGCCAGCCGATCTTCACCTCTGCAACCCTGACGCGGGCCACTCATGTGCGGCATCGCCGGCATAGTCGACCTTGACGGCGAGCGCGCCATTGACGCGCGCGCGCTGAAACGGATGACCGATGCGCTCGCGCATCGCGGTCCCGATGGCGAAGGCTATTTCGACGCGCCCGGCGTCGGCTTCGGCCATCGCCGGCTCGCCATCATTGACATCGAGGGCGGCGCGCAGCCCTTCCGCAGCGCCGATGGCGACGGCGCCGTCACCTATAATGGCGAGATCTACAATTATCGCGAATTGACGCGCAGCCTTGCGCAAGCGGGCGCGCGCTTTCGCACAAAGTCGGACACCGAGGCGCTGATCGAGGGATTGCAGCGCCGAGGCGCCGATTTCATCGGCGATTTGCGCGGCATGTTCGCGTTCGCCTGGTGGAACAGGCGGACGCTGACCTTGACGCTCGCCCGCGACCGCTTCGGCGAAAAGCCGCTTTATTATGCGATCACGCCCGACAATTTTCTCCTCTTCGCCTCCGAGATCGGCGCCATCAAGGCGTCTCGCCTGATCGCGCTGTCGCATGCGCCCGAGGCGTTGTCCGACTATTTTCTCTACGGCTATGTGCCGGATCCAAAGTCGATCTATGCGGGCGTTCTCAAATTGCCGCCGGGATCGGCGCTGACCTGCGTGCGCGGGTCGGCGCCTCGTCTCACGCGCTATTGGCGCCCCGCCTTCGAGGTCGACCATTCGATGTCGTTCAAAGCCGCGACGGAAAAGCTGCTGGCGCTTTTTGACGACGCCGTCTCGGCGCAGATGATCGCCGACGCGCCGCTCGGCGCGTTCCTGTCGGGCGGCGTTGATTCTTCCTCGATCGTCGCGTCGATGGCGCGCGGCGGCGGAACCGTTTCGACCTGCACGATCGGCTTTGACGATGCGCGCTTCGACGAACGGGCGCTTGCCCGAGAAACCTCGCAGCGCCACGCGACAGCGCACCACGAAGAGACCGTCAGCCTTGACGCGGCTCGCCTGATCGACCGCATCGCCGGCGTCTATGGCGAGCCCTTCGCCGATCCGTCGGCGTTGCCGACCTATGAGGTCAGCGCGGCGGCGCGGCGGCATGTGAAAGTCGCGCTGTCCGGCGACGGCGGCGACGAAGTCTTTGGCGGCTATCGCCGCTATGCGTTTTTCGCGCGCGAGGAGATGTTGCGGCGGGCCGCACCGCTGGCGCTGCGGCGCGCAACCCTCGGCGTCGCCGGCGCGCTCTACCCAAAGCTCGACCATTGGCCGCGGCCGCTGCGCTTCAAGACGACGTTGCAGTCGCTCGGCGAGAGCACGTCAGACGCCTATGCGCGCGCGGTGTCGATGGCGCTGCCGGACCGGCTGGCGCGTATCGTGTCGGAAGATTTCCGCGCCGGCGCGGGCGGTTATGATCCCGTCGCCGCAATCCGCAACGCTGCGGCCGGCGCGCGCCTTGATCCCTTGAGCCTTGCGCAGAAGATCGACTTCGAAACCTGGCTGCCCGGACGCATGCTGACGAAGATCGACCGCGCCTCGATGGCGCACGGACTTGAGGTTCGCGCGCCGTTCCTCGACCATCGCCTTGTCGAATGGGCGCTCATGCTGCCGCCGCAATTCAGGTTCGGCGCCGGCGGCGGCAAGCGCATCTTGAAGTCCGCGCAGGAGTCGCGCGTATCGCGCGACATTCTCCATCGCCCGAAACAGGGATTCAGCCCGCCGGTCGCTGAATGGCTGCGCGCCGCGAAAGGGCCGCTGGACCGGTTGCGCCAGTCGGACGCCTGGAAAAGATCCGGCTGTTTTTCGGCGCCGGCGGTCGAGCGCATGATGGCCGCGCACCAGAAGGGCGCCGGCGACTATGCGCAAGAACTCTGGATGCTGATCATGTTTGACGCGTTCCTTCAAAACGAACGCGCATGAGGCGCTGGCCGAAGGAGCGCATGCGCAGCCGGACGCCAGGCCTTGTCAGGACGATCGTCTGGAGCGTCTCGCCTTCGCGCCCGAGGCGCTTTTTGTAGTCGCCGCCGCCGCCCATCATGTCATAGACGGCGTAGCCTTCCTCGCGATAGCGCTCCGCGGCGAGGATGTGACTGACGAAACCCGGCGCGAACTGATTGTCCGTTTCATAGAGAAATCCGCTCTGATAATTGTAGACGCGGTCATCCTCGACGAAATTATAAAGAACGCCGACGGTCTCGCGGCCGGCGGTCAAGCGCAAGAGGTCGATCGCCGCCGGATATTTCTCGATGAGGCGCGTGTGAAAGCCGGTGAAAGCGGGCTCGCGGAAGACGCCTTTCTTGCCGCGACGGGCCCATGTTTGCGCATGAAGGCGCATCAGTTCCGTCCAGTAGACCGAACGGTCTTCCGCGTTCTCCGCCCGCTCAAGAACCAGGGCGCCGCGCTCCTCATAGCGCCGGATCGACCGGCGCACCTTCGCGCGCAGAGACGACGACATGGCGTCGATGACCGCCGTCTCGCCGAGCGGGATTTCATATGTCATTTGCGAGAGCGCGACCCGGGTCTCCATCGCGCGATCCGCCGCAACGTTCTCGATTGCGCGCACCAATGCGGACCTCGCATTGCGGAAGACGACCTCATCGACGCTCGGCAGCGCGTCGATGACCGCCTCGATCGCCGCTTCGCGCGCGCCCGCGGGCGCATCCTGCGCCAGCAGGATGTCGTTATACTCAATATAGATGCTGTCGAGTTTCGGCAGGCCGGATTCGTGGATCCTCGCGGTGGACATGCGCAGGACCGACGCGCGCTGCGGCGCGCCGACCAGCGCCAGACCATAGACGCCGCGCAGATCGTCGAACACCCGAACGCACCCGACATCGATCGTCGCCGGCGTCTCGCCGACCCATGTCCCGATCCAGGGCGGCGACAGGAAAAACCGCGCGTCCGACGCCTCGTAAAGACGCGTCCACTCGTCAATCAGCGTAGTCAGATCCGGCGACTGTTCGAATTCGGCGCGCATCAGGCCGCGGCGCCCATCGCTTCGACATAAAGGCGCCGGAACGCCTCCGCCATAGCCGACTGGTCAAAGTCCCGCGCGCGCGCCGCGTTTGCGGCGCCAAGACGATCGCGCAAGGATGCGTCGTCAATCAGCATACGAAGTTTCGCCGCAAAGCCGGCTTCGTCCGCAGGCGCGGCGACGAACGCCTGCTGCGCCTCCCCGACCATCTGACGAATGTCCCCCGCATCTGTCGCGACCGCCGGCAGTCCCGCCGCCATCGCCTCCATCAGGCTGGTCGGCGTCTGCTCGGTGTCGGATGAAAGCGCGAAGACATGGAATTGCGCAAGCGCGGTCT
>JBGSNB010000015.1:0-2051 GCA_041739835.1 Parvularculaceae bacterium
CTCGCCGCGGCTGACCACCGCGCCGTCTTCGTCGCGTTCGACCTGCGGCGAAGCGCCGGCGGCCATCCGAAGCAAGGCGATCATTCGGTCAATCAACATCCCCGCAGCATGCCGGCGGAGCTTTAAGCAAGGGTTGAGGCCGACGCGTCGCCCGGCCCCGCGCGGCGAGACGCCGCGCCCCGGAAAGACGTTGAAATCCAGCGATTTGAGCCGTTCGCCGAGCCTTGACGCTATGCTGCGGCGCAGCTAGTTTCCGCGCGAATTTAAAGGGGTCCGAGCTTCTCCGGGCCCCCTCTCCAGGCACGCCCAAGGCGGAC
Organism: Parvularculaceae bacterium; assembly: GCA_041739835.1. Taxonomy (GTDB): domain Bacteria; phylum Pseudomonadota; class Alphaproteobacteria; order Caulobacterales; family Parvularculaceae; genus Amphiplicatus. Next base: position 318 of record JBGSNB010000015.1, read on the forward strand.
ACGATGACCGACCCCGCCGGCAAGCACGATCCGTCGCCGCTGGATGAGTTCTCGACGCGTTTGGCGGCCGCCCGAAAGGCCGCCGATCCAGACGCGGAGAACGCCGATGCGACGCGGGGCCGTGCGATGGGCAAGGGGTTCCGGCTCGCGTCGGAATTGCTCGCCGCGATGATTGTCGGGCCGCTTCTGGGGCTCGTCGTCGACCGGCTGGCGGGCGTCTCGCCCTGGGGGCTGCTCGGCGGCATCCTGATCGGCTTTGCGGCCGGGGTCAGGAATGTTGCGCAGGCGATGAAGCAGGACAGCGCCGGCGGCGACGCCGACGCGAAATGATCAACCGGGAACGGGCGGGCGCCGCCTCCTTCCCAGAGGCGCGATAGCGATGCTGAGGCTGCAAGCCGCCGGTCCGATGGAGCAATTCGAGATTGTTCCGCTGTTCTCGCTCACGCCGGGCGGGGTCGATCTGTCGTTCACCAATTCCGCCCTGTGGATGTGGATCGCGCTCGGCGTCGCCATCATCTTTTTCGGCCTCGCGACGCGCAGTCGCGCGCTGATCCCAGGCCGCCTGCAATCGGTCGCCGAGATTTTCTACGAATTCATCGCCGATACGGTGCGCGGCGCGATCGGGCCGGAAGGCATGAAGTTCTTTCCTTATGTCTTCACGCTGTTCATTTACATCCTGCTCGCCAATCTCCTCGGCCTCCTGCCGTCGGTTCCCGGCGTGTCGCACACCTTCACGACAACGAGCCATATTGCGGTGACGCTCTCGCTCGGCCTGCTGACGATCGCGATCGTCGTCATTTACGGCTTTTACAAGAACGGATTGGCGTTTCTGAAGCTGTTTGTCCCGTCTGGCGTCCCGATCTGGCTGTTGCCGCTGGTCAGCCTGATCGAAATCGTCTCGTTCCTGTCGCGCCCGATCAGCCTCGCGATCCGGCTGTTCGCCAACATGCTGGCCGGCCATATCATCCTGAAGGTCTTCGCGGGCTTCATCATTTCGCTGCTCGGGGCCGGCGGCGCCTACGGGCTGATCGCGATCTTCCCGTTCGCCGGGATCATCGCGATCACCTTGCTCGAAATCCTGGTCGCGTTCCTGCAGGCCTATGTGTTCGCCATCTTGACCTGCATTTACCTCAATGACGCGGTGCACGCCGGTCATCACTGACAAGTTTGCTGAATTCGTTCGCGGACGGGGGCCGGCCGCCGAACGAACCCCAAAACGGCTCAAGAAAGATCTAGGAGTTAGACATGGACGTTGAAGCTGCGAAAATGATCGGCGCCGGCATCGCCGCGCTTCCGCTGGCGGGCGCCGGCGTCGGCCTCGGCCTTATTTTCGGAAACTTCCTTGCGGGCGCGTTCCGCAATCCGTCTGCCGCCGCCGGCAACCAGCAGACCCTGCTGCTCGCCTTCGCGCTGACCGAATTCACCGGCCTGCTCGGCTTCGTCATCGCGATGCTCATTCTGTTCGCCGTCTGACGCGAACCGGACGGACCCGATCATGATCCTTACGCTGACTGTCCTTGCCGAAGAGGCGGCGCACGCCGCCGGCGAGGCCGCCCATTCGGAAGCGGGCGGCCTGCCGCAGATGGACGTCTCGACCTTTCCGAGCCAGATCTTCTGGCTCGCGGTCACGTTCGGCCTGCTTTACTGGATCATGTCGACCCTAGTCCTGCCGCGCCTCGGCGCCGCGATCGAGGAGCGGCGCGACCGCATCGCCGACGACCTCGACCGCGCCGC
>JBGSNB010000022.1:0-3333 GCA_041739835.1 Parvularculaceae bacterium
TTCGCGCCGCCCGCAATGCGCGCCGGCGGGCGAAATGGCGCGCGGAGCGGCGACGCGCCTCAGCTGTCGATTTTCAAGGCCTTGATGAAGGCTTCCTGCGGGATGTCGACGCGGCCGAACTGGCGCATCTTCTTCTTCCCCTCTTTTTGCTTGTCGAGGAGCTTGCGCTTTCTTGTCGCGTCGCCGCCATAGCATTTGGCGGTGACGTCCTTGCGCATCGCCGAGATCGTCTCGCGCGCGATCACCTTGCCGCCGATCGCCGCCTGGATCGGGATCTTGAACATGTGGCGCGGAATGAGGTCTTTCAGCTTCTCGCACATGACGCGCCCGCGGATCTGCGACTTGTCGCGATGGACGATGATCGAGAGCGCGTCGACCGGCTCGTCATTGACGAGGATCTGCATCTTCACGAGATCGCTCGTCCTATAGTCGATGATCGCGTAGTCGAAACTCGCATAGCCCTTCGAGATCGATTTCAGCCGGTCGTAGAAGTCGAAAACAACCTCGTTCAGCGGCAATTCATAGACCAGCATGGCGCGACTGCCGGCATAGGTCAGTTCTTTCTGGATGCCGCGCCGGTCCTCGCAGAGTTTCAGTATGCCACCGAGATACTCGTCGGGCGTCATGATCGTCGCGCGGATCCACGGCTCTTCCATGTGATCGATCCGGACGACGTCGGGAAGGTCGGCGGGATTGTGCAGCTCGCGCATCGAGCCGTCGGTCAGGAAGATCTGGTAATTGACGCTCGGCGCGGTGGTGATGAGGTCGATGTTGAATTCGCGCTCCAGCCGTTCGCGGATGATCTCGAGATGCAGGAGCCCCAGAAACCCGCAGCGAAAGCCGAAGCCGAGCGCCGCCGATGTCTCCATCTCGAACTGGAAGCTCGCGTCATTGAGGCGGAGCTTGCCCATCGCTTCGCGCAGATCCTCGAATTCGGCGGCGTCGACCGGAAACATGCCGCAAAAGACCACCGGCTGCGCCGGCTTGAACCCCGGCAGCGCCGCGGCGGTCGGGTTGCGCTCGTCGGTGATGGTGTCGCCGACGCGGGTATCGGCGACTTCCTTGATCGCGGCGGTGATATAGCCGATTTCGCCGGGGCCGAGTTCGGCGACCGGATAGCGCTTGGGTCGCTGCACGCCGACGAGTTCGACCGTATAGGTCGCGCCGGTCCCCATCAGGCGAATGCGCATGCCTTTTTTCAGGACGCCGTCGATGATGCGCACGAGCACGACGACGCCGAGATAGCTGTCATACCAGCTGTCGACGAGCAGCGCCTTCAACGGCGCCGTCGCGTCGCCCTTCGGCGGCGGCAGCCGCGTGACGATCGCTTCCAGTACCTCCTCGATGCCGACGCCGGTCTTCGCCGAGATTTCCAGCGCCCCGGACGCGTCGATGCCGATGACGTCCTCGATCTGCGCGCGCACGCGGTCGGGTTCGGCCGCCGGCAGGTCGATCTTGTTCAGCACCGGGACGATGGTCAGATCGACGTCGATCGCCTGGTAGACATTGGCGAGCGTCTGCGCCTCGACGCCCTGCGAGGCGTCGACGACGAGGAGCGCGCCCTCGCAAGCCGACAGCGACCGGCTCACCTCATAGGTGAAGTCGACATGGCCCGGCGTGTCGATGAGATTGAGGACATAGGCCTCGCCGTCCCTCGCCGTGTAATCGAGCCGGACGGTCTGCGCCTTGATGGTGATGCCGCGCTCGCGTTCGAGCTCCATCGAATCGAGCACCTGCTCTTTCATCTCGCGCGCCTCGAGCCCGCCGGTTTTCTGAATAAGACGGTCGGCGAGCGTCGACTTCCCGTGGTCGATATGGGCGACGATCGAGAAATTGCGGATGTTCTTGAGGGGGATCATGAGGGCGTCTGGTTGCCGGCGCGCGGGTATAGAAGGGCCCGACGCGTTCCACAACCCGCGCGGCTGGCAGGCGTCGCCGCCGGAGTTCAGCCGCCGGCATTTGCGGTGCTAGTCGCCCGCCGGCTGGGATGTTTCCCTGAAAGTCTTCAATTGGGCGTCAAAGGCGCGCCGGAAGGCGGGTCGGGCTTCGCCGCGTGCGACATAGGCTGCAAGATTTTGAGATTCTTCAAGCAATCCCGAGCCTTCAAGCCTACGCAGCACCGAAACCATCATGAGGTCTCCAGCGCTGAACGCGCCGTCGAGCCAGTCGGCGCCGCCGAGTCTTGCGGAAAAGTCCCGCAATTTCGAGCGCACGGCGCCATTGAGCCTTTGAACGCGTCGATCGAACCAGGGTTCGCTCCGGTCGAGGTATTGAGCGGCTTCGCGCTCGACGATCGCCGGCTCAATCGTGCTGACCGCCGCAAACATCCACATGACCGCGCGCGCCCTCGCGTTCTCGTCATGCGGCAGAAGGCCCTTCCGGCTGGCGGCGATATGAAGGACGATAGCGGCGGACTCGAACAGGACGAGGTCACCCGCTTCATAGACCGGGATTTGTCCGAAAGGCTGACGCGCGCGGCGCTCGGGCGTCTTGAGGTCGCTGATCAGGACGGGGCGGACCGCGTAGCCGACGCCCGCTTCTTCAAGCGCCCATCGAACCGGCATATCGCGCGCGAGGCCTCGCCCGCAGTCCGGCGAATTTGCAAAAACGGTAATCGCAATGCTCATTCCGGCTCCACGCTCCCCGGCGACAATGCATCATCAACGAGATCAATGGACGCGAGGAGACTGTCGCGCCTTCCAACGCCGGTCGCAATCTCGAAACGACCAAAATTGCGGCGACCGGCCCTAGCGCCGCGCCAGAAGGTCGCGGATTTCGGTCAGCAGGGCCTGGTCCTTGGTCGGCGCCGGCGGCGCGGCCGGGGCCGCTTCCTGCTTCTTCTTGAAATTGTTCATCGCCTTCACCAGCAGGAACACCGCCCAGGCGACGACGAGGAACGAGATCACATTGTTGATGAACGAGCCGTATTTGATGGCGACCGCCGGAATTTCGCCCTCCGCCGCCTTCAGCGTGAAGGCGAAATTCGAGAAGTCGACGCCGCCGAGCAACAGCCCGATCGGCGGCATGATGACGTCATCGACGAGCGATTTGACGATCGTCCCGAAGGCGCCGCCGATGATGATGCCGACCGCCATGTCGAGGACATTGCCCTTGACCGCGAATTCCTGGAATTCCTTGATGATTCCCATGAGTTAGCCCTCTTTTTGCGCCGTCTCCCGCCGCGCGGGGACCCTAGAGCGGTTCCCGAGCGTCATGAATCGCTAGGGGATTCCCGGCGGGTCGAATGCGTGATTCAGTCTACCCGGAGCATTTGATGGGCTTTGGGATGGGCAAACCACTTTCCATGGATCTTCGCGCGCGGGCCTTGGCTGC
>JBGSNB010000035.1:0-8099 GCA_041739835.1 Parvularculaceae bacterium
GCGCCGCGCGCATCTCGGCAAGCCCCGCCGGCGCGGCCGCGCCAGCGGGCGCCGCAATGATTTTCAGAATAGGTCCAAACGCAAAAGCCTCGGACCAGACCGCGGTCAGCGGACCGAACACGGAACCTAACATCGCCGCCATTTCGGGAATTGCGGCCTGCGCCTCGTCCGACTTCAGATGCGCATGAACGCCGGTCCATGCGCCGAGATGGTGCGCGAACAATTCCGGAAGACTCAAGGCGAACTGGCCGGAAACATCCAGGACCTCAAAGCCCGTCCGCTGCAGCAGCCGGGTGAGCGTGCGCGGCGCAAACAAATTGATATGCCCCGGAAAAGCCGGGCCGCCGAGAATATGCGGGTTGTCGCCGCGCATCGTTCGAAGATCCGGCGACAGCAGGTTAGGCACGGTGAGCGCCAGGAGGCCGCCATCATTCAAACGCGCGCGCGCCGCCATGAGAACGGCGAACGGATCGGCCATGTGCTCAAGCGCTTCAAACGCCGTGATGATGTCGTATTTCTTGTCGGCGGCGTCCCCAGGCGTCGTCACGCGGCGTCCCGCCCGCCGCGCGATGGCAATTGCATTGGCGTTGGTCTCGATGCCGAAAGCGTCAATGCCGAGTTCGTGCGCCGCATCGATCGAATTGCCGACGCCGCAGCCTATATCGAGCGCCGTCAGACGGCTATTCGTCGGCGCGCCGAGGCACGACAGCAATTCCGCGTAATAGTCCCGAAATCTCGAAAGATCGGCCTGCCGCAAAAGGTCGTCGGATGATTGGCTGTCGGTGTAGTCGCCAAAGCGGCGCGCCTCGGGCGCAATCGCAAAATAGGCCTCGAACAGCGCGCCGTCGACGACGATCGGGACGTACCAGCAGCCGCAATCGCGGCACTCCGCAAAGGAATATCCGTCATAGCTTTCAAAGCACGTCGCGGCGTCATCGGCGCCGCAAGCAGGGCAGGCGCGGCGCGGCTGTCGGGCGAGGAGCGGCAATCCCTTTTCGCGCCAGAGTGACACCGCGCTCGACCATTCCGCCGCCGTCATGTTGGAGAAGGGATGCGGAAACTGCGCGTCGACAAGCCCGCGCGGCCCGTCGATGATTGCGTCTCGCAGCAGTTTCGCAATTGCGCGCGACGCCTCAGCCAGGGAATTGTCGAAATCGACTTTCGAACTCATCTCGCCGCCCGCGCGCCCATGCTCATGGCCGTTCCGTCAGGATCGCTGCGATCTTTTGCGAGGTGTCGCCGTCGCCGAACGGGTTTTTTTCGACAATCATCTCATGGCGGGCCGCCTCGCTGGACAGGAGGCGGCGGGATTCCTCGACGATCCGGCCGCGCTCGGCGCCGACCAGCCGCGCGGCGCCCGCTTCTACGGCTTCCTGCCGCTCTGTCGTGTCGCGCATCACCAGGACGGGAACTTTCAGAGACGGCGCTTCCTCCTGAATGCCGCCCGAGTCCGTCAGAATGAATGTCGAGCGCTTCATCAGCGCGACGATTTCAGGATAAGGCACCGGCTCGATCAGATGAACATTGTCCTTTCCCCGAAGAATAGCATGCGCGGCGTCCCTGACATTGGGATTGAGATGCACGGGATAAACGAAGTCGACGTCATGGAATTCGGCGGCGAGATCACCAATCGCCCCGAACGCATCTTCAAAACGCTTGCCGAAGTTTTCGCGGCGATGACCGGTGATGAGGACGGTGCGCGGCCGCTTCAATTCGAGGCCCTCCGGAAGCCGCGCTGTCGTCGCCGCCGTTTCAAGCAGCGCATCGATCACGGTATTGCCGACGACGTGGATTTCGCCGCCGACGCGTTCGGCGGTCAGGCAATCGGCGGCGCGCTGCGTCGGCGCGAAATGATAGGCCGTCACGCGCGAGACCATCTGCCGGAAGCCTTCCTCCGGATAGGGATGACGGCTGTCATAGGTCCGAAGGCCGGCCTCGACATGGCCGAACGGGATGTCGCGCGCGAAGGCGGCGATCGCCGCCGCCATCACGGTTGTCGTGTCGCCCTGGCCGAGAATGCAATCCGGCTTGTGGCGCGCGATCAGTTCATCGAGCCCGGCGACCGCTTTCGAGATGACCGATGCGACGGTCTGCTGCGGCTGCATGATCTCGAGATCCTCGTCGGCTTTGAGATCGAACCACGAAAAAACCTGATCGAGCATCTGGCGGTGCTGTCCGGTCGAGACCAGCAAGGGCTCGACGCCGGGCGCGTCGCGCAGCGCCTTGTAAAGCGGCGCCATCTTGATGGCTTCCGGCCGCGTGCCGACCACGACGAAAGCGCGCATGCGTTACTCCCATTACCGGCGACACCGCCGAACACCATTTCCGGGAAATGTCAATTCGGGACCGGTCCGAGCCCTTGTCGGGCCTCCAAGCCATAGTGTAGTCAAAGTCGCGCGCGCGGCCAATGAGCGTTGTTTTCCTGCGCCGTCATGAGGGCCTATGTGCGGCATTGTTGCGGCTTACCATCCGACCCGCGACGCAGGGGCTGCGCCTCTCGAGCTCATCGCGGTCATGCGAGACACCATGTCCCACCGCGGGCCTGACGGCGTCGGCGCCTGGCGGTCCGAAAATGGACGGTGTTCGATGGGTCATCGCCGGCTCTCGATCATCGATCTTTCGGACAAGGCCAACCAGCCGATGCTGTCGAGCGACGGCAAGATCGCCGTGGTCTTCAACGGCGAAATCTACAATCACGCGGAAATCCGCGCAGAGCTTGAAGCGCTCGGCAAATATCAGTTTCGGACCGATCATTCAGATACGGAGATGCTGGTCTACGCCTTTGCCGAATGGGGCGAAGACTGCGTCCATAAATTTTACGGAATGTTCGCCGCGGTCATCTATGACGCGCGCGAGAAATCGCGTCCAAAGCTTCATTTCTTCCGTGACCGCATCGGCGTCAAGCCGCTCTATTTCGCGCGCACCCAAAGGGGCGAGTGGCTGTTCGCCTCGGAGATAAAGGCGCTTCTCAAGCATCCGGACATCTCGCGGGAAATGGACCCGCTCGCCTTCAATCATTATTTGAGTTTCATCGTCGCGCCGGCGCCGATGACGATGTTCAAGGGCGTGTTCAAGCTTCCCGCCGGTTTTTGGGCGACCATACACGCGGACGGCCGCAGCGAGGCGAAACGCTACTGGAACTGCGCGCCGGATTCGCGCGATCTGTTCACCGAGAAAGAATTGCCGTTCGACGATGCGGTGGACGAACTGACGCGCCTGCTTCGCCTGGCGGTCAAGCGTCGACTGGTGTCCGACGTGCCGTTCGGCGCGCTGCTTTCGGGCGGCGTCGATTCAAGCCTCAATGTCGCCCTCATGGCTGAATTGATGGATCGGCCGGTGACGACCTTTACGGTCGGCTATGAGAGCTATGGCGAATTCAACGAGTATGAGCATGCTCGCCGGATCGTCGATCGGTATCGCACGGATCATCACGAAACGCGCATCGACGGGCGTGAAGCGCTCAACTTCTTGCCGAGCCTCGTCCAGTATCAGGACGAGCCGATCGCCGACAATGTCTGCATACCGCTCTTTTTTCTCGCCCGGCTGGTGAAAGAGTCCGGGACGACAGTGGTGCAGGTCGGCGAGGGCGCCGACGAGAATTTCCTTGGCTATTGGTGGTGCGAGCACTACCGGCAGAAAGCTGCGTCGATTTACGATCCGATTCGGTCAGGCGATCGGTCCGGCCCCATGCGTGAACTGATCGATCGGCGGGGTGGAACGACCGAGGATCAGGAGATTGCAAATCGCGCATTGCGCGGGAAAGAGCTGTTCTGGGGCGGGGCGGTTTGCTGGTGGGGCGGCTTGCGTGATCTGCTGACGCCGGATCGCCGCGCCTTTGACTGGCGCGTTGAATGCCCGGTTCCGGGATTGATGCCGGAGTCCCATCAAAATCTGGACAGCCATGGCGTCGTTGCGGAGTATCTCGGCCCGCTCGCCGGCAGACTTTCCGATCCAGAAATTCTGCAAAAAATCCCGTATATGGAGTTGAAGCTGCGCATTCCGGAGCATCTTCTCATGCGGGTCGACAAGATGACGATGGCGCATTCCGTCGAAGCGCGCGTGCCGTTCCTCGATCATGATGTGGTCGAATTCGCCCGCCGCTGTCCGCCGCACTACAAGCTCGCCAACGGCATCGGCAAGAAGATTCTGAAGAAGGCTGCCGAGCCTTTTGTCGATCATGATCTCCTCTACAGGCGCAAGCAGGGCTTTGGCGCGCCCATCGACCGGTGGTTCACCGAGTCGGAGTTCGGCCCGAAGACGCTCGCGCTGTTCAAGCGATCGCAAATCCGCAAAGAGGGATATCTTGATAATGAGTATGTCGAGAATTTGCTGAAAGCCCAGATTTCGGGCAAGACGAATTATGGGTTTCATTTATGGACAGTGCTGAACGCCGTGTTGTGGCATGAGCACTGGATCGGTGGAAATTCCGGCGACTTTTAGGATAATTCGCAAGAGATGTGCGGACTTCTAGCTATCGTCCGCCTGCGTCGCGGCGCGGCGTTGCCGTCCTCTGAGACGTTGACCGCCATGACCTCGACGATGGCGCACCGGGGTCCGGACGGCGCCGCCGTGCGCCTTTCGAAGGATCAGCGCGCGGCGTTCGGATTCCGCCGGCTCGCGATCGTCAATCTCGGCCCCGATGGCGATCAGCCGATGGCGAGCGCAGACGGCGAAGTCGATATCGTCTTCAATGGCGAGATCTATAATCACGGCGAATTGCGGCGCAGCCTCGAAAAGGAGGGCGTCCGCTTCCGCACCCGAAACTCCGACACGGAAGCCTTGCTCAATGGCTATCTCCATTGGGGTTTGGACGGTTTGTTGCCGCGACTGCACGGCATGTTCGCGTTCGCGATCTGGGACGGAAGAACAAAGACCCTCGTCGCCGCACGCGACCGGCTTGGCGTCAAGCCGCTTTATTATTCCGTGATCGACGGAACGCTGACGCTGGCGTCCGAGATCAAGGCGATCGCGCGTCACCCGTCATTTTCCATTCGGATGAATGAGCTTGCATGTCTTGATATTCTGCGCGTCCTTGCGTCGCCGGCGCCGCATACGCTCTTCGACGGCGTTTTCAAATTGGGGCCTGGCGAGACCTTGCGCATCGACGCCGACGGCGGAATTGGCAAGCGGCGATATTGGGATTTGCCGGAGACGCCCTCGACCGGCGGCCCATCGATCGAGGAGGCCGCCCATGATATCCGCAAGCTGGCCGAACGCGCCGTCGCCGCACGGCTTGCCGAAGAGGTCGAGGGCTGCGTGTTCCTCTCCGGCGGCGTCGATTCAGGTTTTGTGCTCGGCGCCGCCGCGCAAGCCGGCAAGCGGCTCCGCGCCTTTACCGCCGCCTACAGCGGCGACCCGCTCAATGAAGCGAAGGAAGCGGCGGCCGTCGCGGCGCATTTCGGCTGCGAGCATCAGATCGTCGAGATCGAAGAATCCAAGGCGATGCAGGCGCTGACGAGACTGATGGGCGACATGGATGAGCCGATCGCCGACTGGGCGAGCATTCCGCTGCAGTTCCTGTCGGCCGCCGTTCACGAAAGGGGGATCAAGGTCGGACTTGTCGGCGAAGGCGCCGATGAACTTTTTTGCGGCTATCCTGCGTGGCGGGGATTTGTCGAGGAAGCAGCGCCGTGGCGATGGCTCGCAGCGGCGGGCGCTCATGCGCCGCTCCTGCGCAAGGGGGTGTCTGCGATCGGGGGGATGGTCCCGTTCGATCGTTTCGGTCTGATCGGCGCTTTAGATGTCGCAGCGGATGTTGCGTCGGGTCGCGGGCGCTTTCGGTCAGGCGCGGAGGCGATGCGTCTGATGCAGGTCCAGCGCATCTTGAAAGCAGGCGCCCTCGGCGGCAAAGCGAGTGACGACCCTGCGGGCGATGCAGCCCCGCAAGACCTTGATGAGCGGCTCGCTCTTTCCGGCCACGGATTTCCAGACAGCGCCGCATCGCCTGAAGCCCGGTTTTCGATCATGCGGCGCCGGGATCTCGGTTTCCGCTTGCCGGAACTCCTGCTCATGCGCGTCGACAAGATCACGATGGGGTCTTCGCTCGAAGCGCGCGTGCCGTTCCTCGACCATTTTCTTGTTGAATATGTGGCGCGGCTTCCGGCGGAGCTGGTGCTTCAAGGCGGCGGCGGCAAGCCGCTCTTGAAGCGCGCGCTTGCGGGGGTCTTGCCGAAGGACGTTTTGGCGCGACCGAAAATCGGACTTGGCGCGCCGATGGCGAAATGGATGCGCGGAGGCCTTCGCACCGAGATTGAAGACGTCTTGCGCAATGAGGCGGAGGACCGCGCGAGCCCTTTCGACGGCGCGCGCATTCGCGCGATGTTCGAGCGACATGTCCGCGGCGACAGGGATTATTCATCCTACCTTCTCCCCGTCATCAACATCGCCCTGTGGCGCAGGCGCTGGCTTCAATGACTGCAAGAAAACTCGAACTGATGATCGCGCCGGATCGAGGCCGCACGGCTCCCGCCGGCTGGGTTCAAGGGCAATTCGACGAGGCGGTCGCCGGCCTGAAGCGGCTCAAGGGACTGATGCGATGGCGCAGCGTTAGACTGCTGGTCGAAGATCCGCGCACGGTCCCAAATCCCGCCAAGACTTACATCGCGTTGCTGATGTTGGCGCCGGGCTCTGCGGAACTCGTTTCGCTCGACGGCGAAACCCGTCTGAAAATAGACTTGGCGACGGTAATGCGTGCGGCGCGGCGCAGCGCTTTCGCGAAGCGACGTCTTAAACAGGCGATCGATGATGCTTTCAGGTTCCTTGACGGAACGCCGCTTCGCCAAGCGGATTTCGAGCAACCGACGGGGGCGCCTTTCTATCTGCGCACAAACCTGTGGTTTGGCGCAAGAGTCGGCGGCTCTTTTTCCCATGCGGCCGGCGTGATCAACGCCATTCGGAAAATTTTCGGCGACGTGCTTGTGGCGACAACAGACGATGTGCCGTGTCTCGACGCGGCGATCGAGCCTGTTCGCATCGACCTTGCAAAGATCGACGGCTGGGACGCTGGCCCCGGCGTGCATTTCATCGCCAACAAGGGCCTGTTCGAAGAGGCATTGCGATCCTGCCCGCGCCCGCCATTGTTCATCTATCAGCGCAGCAGCCTTGGCGACGTCAGCGGCTTGCGCCTTGCTCGCCATTGGCGGCGGCCGCTTGTCCTAGAATATAACGGCCCGGAAGTCTGGGTCGCGAATAATTGGGGCGGCGGCCTGCCATTGGCCGAGCAATTCGACAAAGTCGAAACGGCGCAATTGCAGCGCGCCGATCTTGTGTTGGCGGTCAGCAAGCCATTGGTTGAGGATGTCATTCGCCGGGGCGTCGATCCGCACCGGGTTTTGCTCTCCCCGAATGCCGTCGATCCGGATCGCTTTCGTCCCGATATTGACGGCTCGCAGATGCGGCGCGACCTCGGTCTTGGCGCGCGGCGGGCGGCGGTGTTGCTGAGCAGTTTCGGTCCTTGGCACGGCGCGGAAGTAGCGATTGAGGCATACGCGCTGCTGCTGGCGCAGCGGCCCGACCTTGTAGATGAGACGGCGCTTGTGCTTGCCGGCGACGGACAGCGCCGCCAGTCCTGCAGGGACCTTGCGCGCCAGCGAGGTCTCAAGGAAAGCGAGACGGTATTCTTTCCCGGCATGATCCCCGCGAGGGACGCGCCGCCGCTCTTGGCGATAGGCGAAATCCTACTATGCCCAACGATTGAAAATCCGGATGGATCCGAATTCTTCGGTTCGCCGACGAAGATTTTTGAATACATGGCGATGGGAAGGGCCATCATTGCGAGCAATATTGCGCAACTCGGCGAAATTTTCATCGACCGCAAGACCGCTCTTCTTGTTGATCCCGGCAATGCGGCCGATTTAGCGCGCGCTTTTGGCGAAGCATTTGATGAGGCGGCGAGCCTGGCGATCGGCGCCGAGGCGCGAAGGGCCGCAGTTTCCGAACATTCATGGGACGCGCGCATCAAGGCGATTGAGGAGCGTCTAGTCGAACTCGGCTTGGTCTCCTCATGACAAATCATGTGCTCATCGTGACACGTCATTACCCGCCGGCCGTCTCCGGCGGCGCGCGCCGGCCTTCGCTATTGACGGCAGGGCTGCGGGAAC
>JBGSNB010000043.1:0-3951 GCA_041739835.1 Parvularculaceae bacterium
CATGAGCTGCTCACCTTCGTCGAAGTCGATCTGGCGGACCGGCAGGCGACGCAGGCGGCGGCGGCGGCGATCGCCGGTCGCGAAAAAATCCTGCGCATCGTTCACAATGCGGGCGTCATCCGGCCGGCGCCGGTCGAGGACGCAAGCCTTGCCGATCTCGACTATTTGACCGAGCTGCATCTCGGGTCGATGCTGACCCTCGTCAAGGCGGCGCTGCCGGCGATGAAGGCGGCGCGTTTTGGCCGGATTGTCGGCATTTCCTCGCGCGGCGCGCTTGGCCTTGAAACGCGAACGAATTACGCCGCGACGAAAGCCGGCATGATCGGCATGCTGAGGACCTTCGCGCTGGAGCTTGGACCCTACGGCGTCACCGCCAATTGCGTCGCGCCGGGCCCGGTTGAAACCGACATGTTCCATGCGATCGTTCCCGAAGGGAGCGCGCGCAAGGCGAGCCTCGCCGCGGCGATTCCCGTGCGGCGCATCGGCGCGCCGGCGGATGTCGCGCATGCGGTCGCGTATTTCCTGTCGGCGGAAGCGGGGTTTGTCACCGGTCAGACGCTTTATGTTTGCGGCGGGACGAGCATCGGCTCGGTCATCATCTGAGAGGCGTTTATGGCGACATTGCTTGATCATAGGCCGCGCGAAATCGACATCGCCGCGCTCGTCGAGCCGGACCGCGTGCACCGCTCGGTCTACACCGATCCTGCGATCTTCGAGCTTGAAATGCAGCGAATCTGGGGCCGCAGCTGGATTTTCGTCGGCCATGAAAGCCAGATCGCCGAGCCCGGCCGATATTACGCGACGACGATTGCGCGCCAGCCGATCCTGCTGACACGGTCCGAGGATGGGCAGATCAACGTCCTCTTCAATCGCTGCGCACACAAGGGCGCGCAGCTTGTCGGCGATAGCTGCGGCAAGACGAAGGAGCTTCGCTGCGCCTATCATGGCTGGCGCTTCGGCCTCGACGGCCGTCTTCTCGGCATCCCGCTCGAACAGGGCTATGACGGCACGCGCTTTGATCCGGCCTCGCCGGAGGCGAGCATGGCCCGCGTCCCGCGCGCCGGCGCCTATCGCGGCTTCATCTTCGCGAGCCTCAGCGCCGAGGGGCCGGACCTCTTGACCTGGCTCGGCGGCGTCGCCTCCTCGATCGACAACATGGTCGATCGCGCGCCGGAGGGCGCGCTCGAAGTCGCCGGCGGCGTCCTGCGCTATGAGCATGACAGCAACTGGAAATTCTTCGTCGAGAACCTCAACGACATGATGCACCCGATGGTGGCGCATCAATCCTCGAGCCTGACGGCGCGACAAGTCGCGAAGAAGGAGCTCGATCCGGCGGGCCCGGTTCCGTCGGCGATCGAGATCATCTCGCCCTTCACCGAAAACTACAGCTTTTTCGACGACATGGGTCTGCACTGTTTCGACTACGGGCACAGTTTTTCGGGCGGCAAGACGTCGATCCACGCCCGCTATTCCGACATTCCCGACTACAATGCCCGCATGGAAAAAGCCTACGGGCCGGCGCGCTTCGCCGAGATCATGAAGGTCAATCGGCACAACACGGTTTTTTATCCGAGCGCGACGATCAAGGGCGCGATCCAGACCATGCGGATCGTGCGGCCGATCGCCGTCGACCGGACGATTATCGAATCCTGGACTTTTCGGCTGAAGGGCGCGCCGGACGAATTGCTGCGGCGCTCGATCCTTTATTGCAACCTCATCAACTCGTCGGCCAATCTCGTCGGGCCGGACGACCAGGAAGCCTATCGCCGCCAGCAGATGGGTCTGGCGACGCAGGGGATCGACTGGATCCCGATGCATCGCGATTTCGGCCGCGACGAAGATCTCGGCGACGGGCATGCCTACGCGCGGGGATCGAGCGACCTTTCCTTCCGCAATCAATTGCGCGCCTGGCTGCATTACATGACCGAGGGAGCGCGCGCATGACCGCCGACACGGCGCTTCACCACCGCGTCTCGCAATTCCTGTTTCACGAGGCGCGCCTTCTGGACGAGCGACGCTGGGAGGAATGGAACGCGCTCTTTCTCGACGACGGCGTCTATTGGGCGCCGGCGACGCCTGCGCAGCCCGATCCTCTCGACCATGTCTCGCTGATTTACGAAGATCAGCTGCTGCGCAAGGTTCGGATCGCGCGCTTTGCGAGCCCGGTCGCCTACGCGCTGCAGCCCTTTCCGCGCACCGCGCATCTCGTCGCCAATGTGATGATCGACCGGCATGATGCGGCGTCGGGCGAGATCGCGGCGACCTCGCGATTCCTGGCGGTCGAATACCGGCGTGACGCGCAGCGCTTCTACGCCGGCGCCTATCTGCACGAGCTTGTCGAGCGGGACGGCGGCTTTCGCATTCGCCTGAAAAAGGCCGACCTTGTGAATTGCGAGGGGCCGCAGGAGAGTTCGGGCGTCTGGTTCTAGGCGGGCGCCGGAAGGGCGCCTTGGGCGGCCGAAATGACCTTCCAAACCCCGGCCCGCCGCGCGCCCGCCGCAAGGCTGGCCTGCCCGAAAAAATGCGGCTAGACAGGCGCGGCTTTCACCGCTTTTGACCAGTTTCCGAGCCCCATGACCGACACCCGCAAAATCAAAGTGAACGGCCGCGAAATCGAGATCGCGCCGAATCTGACGCTGCTTCAGGCTTGCGAGGCCGCCGGCGAAGAAATTCCGCGCTTTTGCTATCACGAGCGGCTGTCGGTCGCCGGCAATTGCCGCATGTGCCTTATCGAGGTCAAAGGCGGGCCGCCGAAACCCGTCGCCTCCTGCGCCCAGAATGTGCGCGATCTGCGCAGCGGTCCGAACGGCGAGCCGCCGGAGCTCTTCACCAACACGCCGATGGTGAAGAAGGCGCGCGAAGGGGTGATGGAATTCCTGCTCATCAACCATCCGCTCGACTGCCCGATCTGCGACCAGGGCGGCGAATGCGACCTGCAGGACCAGGCGATGGCCTATGGCCGCGACGGCTCGCGCTATGAAGAGAACAAGCGCGCGGTCGAAGAGAAATATATGGGCCCGCTGATCAAGACGATCATGACCCGCTGCATCCAGTGCACGCGCTGCGTCCGCTTCGCGACCGAGATCGCCGGCGTCGACGATCTCGGGCTCGTCAATCGCGGCGAGAACGCCGAGATCACGACCTATCTCGAAAAAGCGGTCCAGAGCGAACTGACCGGCAATCTGATCGATGTCTGCCCGGTCGGCGCGCTGACCTCGAAACCTTATGCCTTCAACGCGCGTCCGTGGGAGCTGACCAAGACCGAGACGATCGACGTCATGGACGCGGTCGGCTCGAACATCCGGGTCGATGCGCGCGGCCGCGACGTGATGCGGATCCTTCCGCGCCTGCATGAAGGCGTCAATGAGGAATGGATCTCCGACAAGACGCGATTCATCTGGGACGGGTTGAAGCGCCAGCGCCTCGACCGGCCCTTTGTCCGGGAGAACGGCAAGCTGCGTCCGGCGAGCTGGGACGAAGCCTTCGCCGCCGTCGCCGCGAAGCTGAAGTCGACGCCCGCCGAGCGCATCGCCGCAATCGTCGGCGATCTCGTTCCCGCCGAGGCGATCAAGGCGCTGAAGGATCTGATGGCGGCGATCGGCACGCCGCATCTTGACTGCCGGCAGGACAGCGCGCCGCTCTCGGGCGCGCGCGAATCCTATCTCTTCAATTCCGGCATCGCCGGCATCGAGCGCGCCGACCGCATCTTGATCATCGGCGCAGATCCGCGCCGCGAAGCGCCGCTCGTCAATGCGCGACTGCGCAAGGCGTGGCTCGCCAATCTCGGGATCAAGATTGCGCTGATCGGCGAACAGCGCGAGTTGACCTTCGACTATGATCATCTGGGCGCCGGCCCTGAAAGCCTCAAAAAGGGCGCCGAATTCCTTGATGGCGCCGCGCGGCCGATGGTCATTGTCGGCATCGGCGCGATCGCCCGCGCCGACGGCGCCG
>JBGSNB010000295.1:0-3455 GCA_041739835.1 Parvularculaceae bacterium
GCCGCCAACCGGAGCGACGTCATCCAGCGCGGCGAGGCGATGTTCGGCGAGGCGGACTTCGCTGCGATCCTCGCGCGCGTCAAGGACGAGCCGGCGAACCGCTTCAGAAGCGAGGCGGAGCTGATCGACTTTACCCGCGCGCTCGCCCCGGTCGCGCGCGACAAGGTCGCGCCGTTCTTCTCAAAGCTCCCCGACCAGGAGATGGTCGTCGAGCCTTATGCGGACTACCTCAAGGGCTCGGGCCAATCCTCCCGGTACGAACCAAAACCGGCGGCGGCGGGCGCCGCGACCTATCGCATCAACACCGACGAATGGGCGACGCAGACAAAAGGCGAGGCGGAAGTCGTGCTCGTGCATGAGGGTTGGCCCGGCCACCATCTGCAGATCGCGACCGCCTATGCGGTCGAAGGGTTGCACCCGATCACGCGCCTGCTCGGTTCGACCGCTTATATTGAAGGCTGGGCGCGTTATGCTGAAGCGCTCGCCGAGGAGGCGGGGCTTTACGAAAGCGGCTATGGCGCGATCTCGCGGCGCGCCTGGCCGGCGCGCGGCATGGTCGTCGATCCTGGGCTGCACGCGTTTGGCTGGACGAATGACGAGGCGGCGGCGTTCCTGATCGAGTCGGGACGCTTCGACGAAGAAAGCGTCAACACCATGCTTGACCGCCTCGCCGTCATGCCGGGACAGTTGACGGCCTATGACACCGGCGGCCTCGAGATTGCGGCGTTGCGCGCCGATGCGGTCAGGCGACTCGGCGCGCGCTTCGACATCCAGGATTTTCACGACCGCGTTCTCGAAAATGGCGCGGTGCCGCTGGCGGCGTTGCGCACGCATGTCGAGGCATGGATCGCGGCGGAAGAAGCGAAAGCGCCGTAACCGCCGAGCAGTCACAGGCGCATCGAATGTCCGTCAGGGCGCGTCCTTGAAGGCGCCCGCGACTGGCGCTGACAGTCTCGCATCGGCGGCAAGGACTTCCGCGATAACGGCGCCGATCGACGGCCGCGCCTTCAGGCGGCGATACCAGCTCCACAAGGCGGGATAGGGCTTCATCGACGGACCGCCGAGGCGCTGCGCGTAAAACACCTGCATGAATGTCGCGATGTCGGCAGCGCTGAAATCGCCGCAAAGATAATCGCGGGCCGCAAGGCGCGCCTCGATTGTCGCATATTGCGTCGCCAGCGCGATCTCGGATTGCGCGGCCGTCCGCTCGCGCTCGATCCAGTCGGTGCGCGCCGGCGCGCCGGGTTCGGTCCGGTGCATCAACGGTTTGACGCAAGCGAGAATGATCTCGTCGGCATGAAGTTCCAGCAGCCGGCAGCGCGCGCGGTCGCGCGGCGCCTTTGGAAACAGCGGCGGCGACGGGTAGGCGTCCTCAAGATATTCGATGATGACGGTTGAATCATAGAGGGCAAGGTCGCCGTCAATCAGCACCGGCACCTGACGTTTCGGATTATGCGCGAGCACTTCCGGATGACGCGGCGCATAGCCTTCGTTTTGCGTGAACGGCGCCAGCACGCGTTCATAGGCGATCGCCTTTTCGGCGAGCGCGATCTCGACTTTTTTCGCGAACAGGCTGAGCGGGCCGGAGATCAGCTTCATGGTCAGTTTTGCGCCTGCAGGATTTCCTCGAGCCGCCTTTGCGCGATCGGGTGATAGAGCGCGCGCGAGTCTTCGAATACGCGCTCGGCGAAGGGACGCTGGTTTTTTTCGGCGAGCTTCTTGTAAAGCGGGTAGAGGAATTTTCCGCGTCCGACGCGGCCGAGAAACGCCTCGATCGCCGGCATCGCCGGCGCGTAACCCGTGTCGATCGCTTTCATGTACCAGGCGAAAGCGATCTCGGCATTGGCGCTGCCGGTGAGGTCGAACGCCTGGTCGAGATCTGCAAGACGCGCGGCGCCCGTTCCTTCAGGAAGCGCGTTGATGAAATGCAGCCATTCCTGCGTCGTCCAGCCGGCGGCGGCGATCGTGCCCGCCGGCGCCGTTCCGGAAATCCATGTCGCCTGCGCCGCTTCGACCTTGTCGAACGCCGCCGACACCGGCGGGACAAGGGTCTGCGGCAACCCCTCGCCGTCGAGCCATTCGTCGATCTCGGCCCGGCTAGCGGCGTCGGGGGCGTCGGCGACAAGCGTCGCGTCCAGAAATGCGCGAAAGTCTGCGGTCGTCGCCGGCTTGAAAGCGTAGGTCTCGAACCAGGATTTCAGGAACGGGTCGAAGGCGGCGCGGCCATAGCGCTGTTCGAGGAAGCGCAGGAAGAACTGGCCCTTTACATAAGCGACATCCGAAAACGCGTCGTCCGGATGGTCGAGATCCATCGGCAATCTGAGGCGCGACAGGTCGGCGCGCTCCAGCCCGGCGATTTCCGCCTTCAGATCGTCATAAGACAACACCTGCTCCATCACCGCGCGACCCTCGCCGTAGACCTCTTCCATGATGCGGTTCTCGACATAGGAAGTGACGCCTTCGTTCAGCCAGGCGTCAGACCATGTGGCGTTGGTGACGAGATTGCCGGACCAGGAATGCGCCAGCTCATGCGCGACGGTCGCGACAAGGCTCTTGTCGCCGGCGATCAAGGTCGGCGTCAGGAAGGATAGGCGCGGGTTCTCCATGCCGCCGAACGGGAAGGACGGCGGCAGCACGAGAAGGTCATAGCGCCCCCAGCGATAAGGTCCGTATAGCGACGAATTGGCGACTTCCATCTTCGGGGTGTCGGCGAATTCGCGCGCCGCGGCCTCGACCGTTTCCGGCTCGGCGTAAACGCCGATCGTCTCGCTGATCGGCCGGAACGCGATATCGCCGACGGCGATCGCGAGGAGATAGGCGGGCACGGGTTGCGGCATCACGAAGCGATAGTCGCCGTCGCGCGGGCCTGCGTCCTGTTCGGCGCTCATCACCGCGAGAAGCTCCGGCGGCGTCCTCACCGTCGCCGAATAGGTCATGCGGACGGCGGGCGTATCTTGCACCGGCGCCATCGAGCGCGCGTTGATCGACTGGTTCTGGCTGTACATGAAAGGATGGCGCTTGCCGGCGGTCTGCTCGGGCGTGAGCCATTGCAGCGCCTCGGCGCCGGGGCTGGTGCGATAGGCGATGCGCACCTTTGTTGCGGCCGACGGCAATTCGATCTCGAGCCTCGATCCCATCACCGCGTCATCGGGGCCGAGCGTGAAGGGCGCCGGCGCCCAGATCTCGCCGTCGCCGGCCTCGACCGTCTTGATCTCGAGGTCATTGCTGTCGAGCACAAGGCGGTCGGCCGCAGAGTCCAGGCGATCAAATGCCAAGACCGCAACGCCGTCGACCGCTTTCGCGTCAAAGAGCACATCGATGTCGAGCGCGAGGTCGGTGACGCGGACGGCGTCGTAATTGGCGTAGGTGAAGGGATCGCGCGCCGGCGGCGGGGTCGTCGCAGCGGCAGGCGCCGAAACGTTCTCGGGCATTCTCGATTTCAACGACCGCACGAC
>JBGSNB010000296.1:0-2925 GCA_041739835.1 Parvularculaceae bacterium
GATCGCCGCCACCGTCGCCGGCCAGCCGAACGCATCGAAGATGCGGCCGAGCAGCGCAGCGCCGGCAAGGCCGCCGAGATAATAGGAAGAAAGATAGAGCCCGCTCGCTGCCGCGCGGTCATGCTTGGCGGCGCGGCCGACAAAGCCGGTCGCCGTCGCCTGTGCGAAGAAGGTGCCGACGCCGACAATCGCCAGACCCGCGAGAACCACCGGCAGGGACGTCGACAACAGCATCGGCAAGCCGGCCAGCGCCAGGCCGAGCGAACCGAAAAAACTGAGGCGCGCGCCATACCGCGCGGCGATGCGGCCGGCGACGGGCGTCGTGATCATCGATGGCAGAAACACGAAATAGACCAGCCCGAGCGCCATTGGCGACAGCGCAAGCGGCGGCGCGGCGAGGACGAAATTCACATAGGTGAAGACGCCGATGAAGGCGAAAAGAATCAAAAAGCCGATCGCGAAACTCGTCCGCAGGCAGGCATTGCCGAGGTGATCGGCGATGATGACGAAGGGAGAGCGCGCCGCTTCGCCGCCATTGGTCATTGGCCGCGCGCTTTTCAGGGCGATGAACGCGACGACGGCGCCGGCGAGGTTCAGTCCGGCGAAGAAAATGAAATTCGCCGGCACGCCGAATCCGTCGGTGACGCTGCCGGCGACCAGCCGCCCGACAAGATTGCTGGCGACGACGCCGGTCACATAGGCGGCGAGCGCGGTCGCCGACTGCGCCGCCGAACAGCGCTCCGCGAGATAGGACATGGTCAGAGAAAACGCCGTCACCATGAACAGACCCTGCACGATGCGAAGCCCGGTGAAGGTCGCAAGGTCAGGGGCGACAGAAAGCGCCAGGGTCGGAATTGACAGCGCGGCGAGGCTCGCCACGACGCCGGTGCGGCGATTGACCTTGCCGCCGATGAAGACGATCAGGACGCCGGCGATCGCCATGCCGATGGTCGAGGCGTTGACGGCAAAGCCGATCGTTGAAGGCGAAGCCTCGTAGCGCGCGGCGAGCGAGGGCAGGATGGCCTGCGCCGCGAACAGATCGACCAGCGTCAAAAACCCGATCAGCCCGATAATGAGCGGCGTTCCGGAAAAGCCGGCGCGCGGCGCCGTTGTGTGCATGACCGTCATGAATTCCGCTCCTATAATCAAAAATCGAATGGACGCCGCGCCTTTTGAGGAGAGAGAGGCGGCGCAGCGTCCATTCTGCGGCGTGAGAGGGCGCCCAGCCGCGTTGGTGACGGCGCGCCGCTTTGCGTTCAAGCGGACGCGCCGGTCGGGGGGACTTCAGAAACGACTATTCGTCCTGCTTGACGTCGGCGGCGTAAAGGACGGCGGCTTCCTTGCCTTCGTTTTTCCACCAATGCATGACGCCTTTCACCTCTTTCGAGATTTCGCCGGCCTTGTGCGTGACGCCGACGCTGCAGTCGCTGCGAAACTCGGTGATCTCGCCGGACGCGGTCAGGATCAGCGCCGGACGATTGGTGTGATCATGCCACGGCACGACGCCGCCCGGCTGGATCACGAGCTTGCGAAAGCGTAGACGGCGATCATCGAAGCCGGCGATTTCCTGGCCAAGATCGATCGAGGACAATTCTTCGTCGGTCACGTCCTTCGGCATCATTTCGCCGCTGGTCCGGACGCCGGCCTTGACCTTGCCGGCCGGGCACTCGGCGGCGTGGGCGACCGACGCCGAAAACACCAGCGATGCGCCGAGCGCTGCGCCAAGGCCCATTCTGAGGATAGCGTTATTCTTGGTCGTCATGTTCGTCTCTCCTTTGAGTTTTGCGGCCACGACGGGCGGTCGCGGCGTTGTTCGAAGACCGTCTCCAACTACGCCGCCCGGCGTCCGATAAGAACTTGAATAAAGTCATCGCTTCGATGCGACCGGCGCATGATCGGCGCGCCATGCGCACGCGTTATCGCAGTGATGCGCAATCTGGACGCCCAAGGCCCTCGCCCCGCCGCCGCAGCGCTGCTAAGGTAACACCGTGCGGGTAGAGCCGTCGCCGGGAATGTCCATGCCGCAATCCAACGAACTTGTCGCCGCGCTCGAGAAGGCGACTGACCGCGCCATCGCCGTCAATGCGCCTTTGCGTGATCGGCTGAAAATCATCGCCGACGAGGTCCGCCGGCTCAGCACCGAATTCGCGGAAGCGGTCGATGGTTTTGTCGGGCGGCTACAGGAGGCGGAGGCCGGCAGCACGGCGCCGATGATCGGCGAAATCCTGCCGGGCTTCATTCTGCCGGACCAGCATGGCCGGCTAATCAGCCTGTCGGCGCTCCTCGACGAAGGACCCGCGGTCATCGCGTTCCTGCGCGGCCACTGGTGCCCCTATTGCAAGACGACCGCGACGGCGCTGGGCGAAATCGCTGACGCGGCGGCGGCGAAGGGCGCGAAAATCGTCGCCATCTCGCCGGAGAGCCGGAAATATTCGCAGCAGCTCGGCGCCGATTCCGACAACAGGTTTCCGATCCTCACCGATGTCGACAACGGCTATGCGCTGGCGCTCAATCTCGCGATCTGGGTCGATGACGAGATGGCGCGGCTGATCGCCGGCGCCGGTTGGGACGTACCGTCCTATCAGACCGCCAAGAGCTGGGTGCTGCCGATTCCCGCGACCTTCGTGCTCGACCGGGGCGGCCGCGTCGCGGCGCGCTATGTCAACGCCGATTACCGGACGCGGATGGAAGTCGAGGACATCCTCGCCGCGCTTGAGGCCCTGCGCTAGGCAACAACCGAAAAATCGGCGGACCGCAGCAGGTTCAACAGCGCCGCCGCGGGCGCGCTGCGCTGGCGCCCGGCGATCGCATAAGCATAGACTGTTCGCGTCACCGTGAGGCCCGAAAGCTTCGCCCGCTTCAGCGACGCGGCAATGATCGCCGCCAACCAATCATGTCCCACCACTGGCTGGCCGACCGCACGAA
>JBGSNB010000297.1:0-2404 GCA_041739835.1 Parvularculaceae bacterium
ATGTCGAAGTTCCTTGCCGCACTAGCCGACAAATTCGCGCCCCATGCCGCGCATTTTCGTGCCGTCATCAAGGTGCGCCGCACCCTTTCCGCCGGCGCCGCCGCCGTTGCGGCCGCGCGCCGGATGATCGATGCGGTCAAACATCTTCGACACGGCGAAGACGGCGCCGGCCGCATGCCCGAATTCAAGCGTCTGCCCGAGGCCGCCGCGCAAACGACCGACGCCGCCGGAGTCGGTGCGATATTCCTTCTTCCAGATCACAACCGGCGCTGACGCCTCGTTGATCTCGACCGGCGTATTCTTCACGCCTGATGGAAACGCCGTGCACGACAATCCGTCTTTCGCCGGCCGCGCGCCGGCGCCGCCGGTGAAAAACGGATTGACGATAAAATCGTCGCCGCCGCCGATGCCGCGACCGCCGAGCAGAACCGGAAGATAGAGGCACGAGGCGCCCTCAGCCGGCGTTCGTTCGGGAATCACTTTGGACAAGGCGCCGAGCACGACATCAGGCAGCATCTGCCCGACCGTATGCCGCGCCGACACGGCGCAGGGGCGCGGCGCGTTGAGAATCGACCCCTCAGGCGCACTGACACGCACGACGCCGAGCGAGCCTGCATTGTTCGGAACCATGTTGCCGATGACGCAGCGCACGCCGAAGGACGCATAGGCCTGCGTGTAAGTGAGCGGCACATTGATCCCAAATCCCGAGACGCCTGACGTCCCGGCAAAGTCGACATCGACGCCGGACTCGCCAACCGTCACTGCCGCAACGAGATCGACCGGCGCGTCATAGCCGTCGATGCGCATCGCATACTCATAGCGGCCGAAGGGAACACGCCGCATCTCATCGAGCATCGCCGCGCGCGAATTCTTGATGATCACAGCGCCAACCTCGTCGAGCCCGTCGAGGCGGAATTCATCGAGGGTTTCCAGAAGTCGCGCCGCGCCCGCCTCATTGCAGGCCGCAAGCGAATAAAGATCTCCTTCCGCCGCTTGCGGATCGCGGACATTGGCGCGCAGCAATTCGAACAGCGTCGCATTCGCCTCGCCTTTGCGGAACAAGTGCGAAATCGGCACGAGCAGTCCCTCTTCGTAAACCTGACGCGCGTCGGGCCCGAAGCCAAGGCCGCCGACATCCGCGATATGCGACGTCGCCGCAAACAGTGCGACCGCCTTTCCATTCCTGAACACCGGCGTCACCACGGTGAAGTCATTGAGATGCCCTGTCCCTTCCCATGGATCGTTGGTCAGCAGCACGTCGCCTTGTTCAAACGTTTCGACCGGGAATTTTTTTAGGAAGCACCCGACGCTCGCCGCCATGGCGTTGACATGGCCGGGCGTTCCCGTCACCGCCTGCGCCAGCATCCGGCCTGTGGTGTCGAAGACGCCTGCCGACAGGTCGCCCGCCTCGCGCACCGTCGCCGAGAACGCGGTGCGGATCAGCGTTTGCGCCTGCTCCTCGACGATTGCGATGAGGCGCGACCAGAAGAGCTGCAAACGGATTTCGTCGATGGCGGTCATAGGGCGGCCTTTCGCGTCATGACGATATTGCGCGCAAGATCGACGATCGCATCGAAATTCGCCGTGACGACGCTCGTCGTCTGCGCCTCGACGACAAGCGCTGGCCCGTCGATCCGGTCGCCAGGGTGGAGCGACGTGCGCTCGAAGACGCCGTAAGAACGGCGCTCGCCCTCGCCGGCATCGAAAACTTCGCGCCTGCCGACGGCGGCGACCCGCCGCGATTCCGTCAACGGCGCAGCAGCGGCAAAGCCCTTTGCAGGCGCGGCGATCTTCAGCGACCAGCTCAAGACCTCGATCGCCATGCCCGGAATGATGCGGCCGTAGAGAGAGCGGTAGGCGTTTTCAAAATCCGTCTTCAACATCGATGCTGCCATCGCGCCGTCGAGGGCGACGGCGATTTCGTGACCTTGTCCGACATAGCGCATGAACGCCGCGCGCGTTTCCTGCAACGCCGCCTTCGGCTCCGCCGCGCGCACAACCTCACTCGCCTCGCGTTGCAACACCTCAAACATTCCGGCGATGCGCGCGTCGTCCAGGGCGTCGAGACGCATCGGCAGGCTGCGGACGATTTCATATGAGGCGGGCGCCAGCAGGAAGCCGATCGCCGATCCGACGCCGGCGCCTTCGGGGATGATGACACGGGCGATACCGAGCTTTTCCGCAAGGCGCGCCGCGTGCAGCGGCGCGGCGCCGCCAAAGGCGATCATGGTCCGCGTACGGATGTCTTTCCCCTGCTCGATCGCGTGCGCGCGCGCCGCTGACGCCATTGTCTCATCGACGATCTCGCCGACGCCGAATGCCGCGGTCGCCGCATCAAATCCTGTAGGCGCGCCAATTTTGCGCGACAGCGCGGCCCTCGCCGCCGCCTCGTCGGGGGTGATCG
>JBGSNB010000075.1:0-4118 GCA_041739835.1 Parvularculaceae bacterium
GCTTCATTCCTCAAGTCACTGCAGTCGGCGCCCGGCGCGCTCGGGCTCGCCGGACAGATCGCCTTCGCCGTCTTTCCGCTCGCGCGCCGCGCGCGGATTTGAGACGAAGCGACGCGCAGACCCGCTGACGCTTCTATACCCGGATGATGCAGCGCGCGAAAAACAAACGCGACTCGCGCCTTGATGCGGCGCGCGAACGGGCGGGACCCGCCTAAACCGCGTCCACCGTCATGTGGCGAGCCTTGGCCGAGCGTTCGATGGCGGCGGCGCCGTCATCGTCGACTTTCAGCGCGTTGCGGATCAGCTCGAGGACGCGAATCTCGGTCATGTCGAGATTCTCGTCGGCGGTGATGACGTCGACGACGGCGGCGTAGGCGGTTTCGCCGAGATGCGCCGGCAGCGACGATGCGGCGGCGGTCAGCACCTTGTGCAGGCCGGCTTCCGACGACATCAGCTTGCCGCAGGCTTCGGCCATCTCGACCAGGCCGTCTTCATCCGCTTCGGAAAACAGCGCGAATGAGCGCACGACGCGGCCGATCGAGCGCAGTTCCTTTTCCGACATCCGCCCGTCCGAGGCGGACGCCATCACCATCAGATAGATGACGGCTTCCTGCGGCGTCAGATTCGGGGCGGCGTCGGCCATGAAGCGCGTTCCTTCGATGATGTAAAGTTGCGCGCAACCTAGCGACCGCATGCCGGCGCTGCAACTGCGCGCCGCGCCGCAGGACGATGGGAGTTTCCTCGCCGCCGAAAAAACCCTATGGGGTCGTTTCTTCTCGCATCGGAACGACGATCCCATGACCGCCCGCCACTTTTCCGCCGACGACATCGCCGCCGCCAAGGCCTGGCCGTTCGAGGAGGCGAGAAAGCTCGCCGAGCGCCTGAAGCGCATTGGGCATGACGGCGTCGTCCTGTTCGAAACCGGCTACGGCCCGTCCGGGCCGCCGCATATCGGCACCTTCGGCGAGGTCGCGCGCACGACGATGGTGCGCCGCGCCTTCGAGCTGATGACCGGCCGCAAGACCCGCCTTATCGCATTTTCGGACGACATGGACGGCATGCGGAAATTCCCGCCGCAGGCGCCAAACCAGGAAATGCTGTCGCAATATCTGCAGCGGCCGCTGACCGACGTTCCAGACCCCTGGGGCTCGCATCCGAGTTTCGCGCACCACAACAACGCCAGGCTCCGCGCCTTCCTCGACGAATTCAGCTTCGAATATGAATTCCTGTCTTCGACGGAGCAATACAAGTCGGGCGTTTTCGACGCGACGCTGGTCCGCGTGCTCGAGCGCTATGATGCGCTGATGGAAATCATGCTCCCTTCGCTCGGCGACGAACGCAAGGAGACCTATTCGCCGATCCTGCCGATTTCGCCGAAGACCGGGCGCGTCCTTTATGTGCCGCTGATCGAGCGCGATGCGGCGAAGGGCGAGATCGTGTTCGAGGACGAAGACGGCGAGCGCATCCGTATGGCGGTCACTGGCGGCCGCACGAAGCTGCAATGGAAAGTCGACTGGGCGGGGCGCTGGTTCGCGCTCGGCGTCGATTATGAAATGGCGGGCGAAGACCTCACCGAATCCGTGCGGCTGTCGAACCGCATCGTCAAGGCGCTCGGCGGCGAGCCGCCGGCCGGCTTCAACTACCAGCTCTTCGTCGACGAGGAGGGCAAGAAGATCTCGAAGACGAAAGGCAACGGCATTTCGATCGAGCAATGGCTGACCTACGCCAGCCCGGAAAGCCTGTCGCTGTTCATGTTCCAGAATCCCAAAGCGGCGCGCAAGCTCTATTTCGACGTCATCCCGAAAACGCTCGACGAATATTGGCGCCATGTCGAGGAGTATCCCAGGCAGGACGGCGCGAAAGCGCTCGACAATCCCGCCTGGCACATTCACGCCGGCGCGCCGCCGACAGCGACGCCGCCGGTTTCCTTCGCCATGCTGCTGACCCTCGTCAACGCCGTCGGCGGCGAGCCGGACGTCCTCAAGGGCTTCATCCGCAAATACCGGCCGACCGCGAGCGCCGAGGCGCTGGCGGCGGCCGACGCGCTGACGACTTACGCGGCGCGCTATTACCGGGACTTCGTCGAGCCGAAGAAGCGATATCGTCAGCCGACGGATCAGGAGCGCGCGGCGCTCTTGATGCTGGCGGCGCGGCTCAGCGAGATCGGCGACGGCGCGGAGGAAGACGCCTATCACACCGCGACCTTCGATACCGGCAAGGCGAACGGCTACGAGAAAAACCTCCGCGACTGGTTCGCCGCGATCTATGAAATCGTCTTCGGCCAGAGCGAAGGCCCGAGGATGGGCCCGTTCACGAAGATCTACGGCGCGCGCGCGACCGCGAAGCTGATCGAAGACGCGCTGGCGCGGGGTTAAGGCTCACGTCGCGGCTTCACCGCGCAGCGATTGGGGCCGCGGCCGATCGCGACGACGGCGCCGAAAAGAACGGCGCCGATCAGGGCGGCGATGATGATGACGGCTTCCGGCATCGCTTTCACTCCTTGATGACGCCGATCATGCGGCCATAATCGGAATAGCTGCGCCGGCGCCGCGCGGCGATATCCTCCTCCGTCTGCGGATGATCGGCGTAGTCGAAAGATACCCCCGTCCCCTCGACGACCCGGTTCATGAAATTGAAGAGCGCCGCGACCTCGATCGCGTCAAAAAGCGCGCGCTCGGACCAGCCGGCGTCATAGACCGCCCTTGCGTCGGCGCTCGTCAGCTTCGGCGGCAGGGATTTCAACTTGGCGACATAACGCAGGATCGGCTTCAGCTTCGCTTCGACCGGCGCCGTCTCGACATCGGCGATCAGCGCGTCGACGACATTCTCGTCGACGCCGAAGGCGCGCGCATAAAGCTTGTGCGCGCCGAAACAGAAATTGCAGGCGTTAAGCCCCGACACATAGGCGGCGATCAGTTCGCGCTCGGCGACGGAAAGCGGACTCTCGCCGCGCAACAACGCATCGTGATAGGCGAGCAGGGGCGCCGCGTGCTGGGGGAACGCCTTGAACACGTCGCCGAGGCTCGGCGTTTCGGGGAGCGACGGGAAAAGGCTCATCAGGCGCGGTCTCCCAGCAGCCAGCGGACGACATCCGCATAATCGAACGCCAGCGAAATGACCATCGTCGCAAAGAGCAGCGCCAGCCACTTTCCCGAAAGCGTCTCGCCGACGCGCCAATCGCCGCGCCGCCGCCAGAGATAGATGACGAACGGCGTCCAGATCACGACATGCACGAGACCGAGCAACCGGACATAGCCGACAAGGCTGTGGAGCGCGATCATCGCCGGCAGCGACAGCGCCATCACCACCAGCGCCCAGCGCGCCTCGACACGTTTCACCGCAAAGGGGATCGACAGCGCGAGCACGAGGCCCATGAAGTTGACCCAGAGGTCGACCCAGCGTGGGGCGGCGGCGAGGTCGCGCGAAAAAGCCTCGAACGCATCCATCGGGCGATCCTTCCCGATGCCGCAAGGATACTCAAGCCGCGCGGGCGTCAGCGCCGGAAAACATCATCGACGGTCCGTCCGAAGACATCCGCGATCTTGAAGGCGAGCGACAGCGACGGGTCATATCGTCCCTTTTCGACCGCGATGATCGTCTGGCGCGCGACATCGACGCGCAAGGCGAGATCGGCCTGCGTCATGCCCCTGGCTTCCCGAAATTCGCGGATGCGGTTGGTCACAGATAGCGCCGGCGCAGGATCGGCGCGATGACGCCGGCGCCGCCAAGCATGGCCGGAAAGATCCAGATCATCGAAGGGCGCGGCGCGGCGACGCCCTCGACGAAACCGAAGGCGAAGGCGACAAGCCCGACGATCATCGCGCTCGCGGCGAAGGCTTCGACCTGCACGCGCCGCTGCAATTCATCCATCGTCGCAACATGCTTCAAGAGAACGGCCGTGACCGCGAGCGCCGGCGCCATCGGCGCAAGGGCGAGCGCGGCGGCGACGCCACCTTCAATATCGAACGACCGGATCGCGACGCGCGAGCCGATGAGGACGGCCGCATAGGCGGCGAAAGCCGCAAAGAGGTCGCGCGAATAGCGCTTCGGATTGAACGCCACGCATCACTCCCTGGCGCGCGACGCAAAGCCGCATGCGGCGCCGCAGCCTGTCCGCG
>JBGSNB010000081.1:0-3462 GCA_041739835.1 Parvularculaceae bacterium
CTTTCGCGCCGCCGCCGTTTCGTCGAGCCGCCGACGCGGCGAGAGCATCGGAGACGCTTTGAAGCGCGCCGCCTCGCCGGCTTTCGCGCGCCTCGCGAGATCGATCAGCGCATCGCAGAAGAGATCAAGCTCCTGTTTCGATTCCGATTCCGTCGGCTCGATCAGCATCGCACCATGTACGACCAGCGGGAAATACATCGTCATCGGATGATAGCCCTCGTCGATCATCGCTTTTGCAAAGTCGAGCGTGTCGACGCCGGTGTCCTTGAGGAAGCGATCGTCGAACAGCGCTTCGTGCATGCAATAACCGGGGAAGGCCGGCGTCATCTCGGTCTTCAGTCGCGCGAGCGCGTAATTGGCGTTCAGCACGGCATCTTCCGACGCCTGACAAATGCCGTCGCCGCCGTGGCTCAGCATATAGGCGAGCGCGCGCACGAACATGCCCATCTGCCCGTGGAAGGCGGTGATGCGGCCGCCGGCCGTTCCTTCGCCTTCGGCCTTTGCCGCCCGGCGCGTTTCGACCAGGTGAAATAAGTCGCCATCCTTCGCCACATAGGGAACCGGCGCGAAGGGCGCCAGCGCCGACGAAAAAACCGTCGGGCCGGCGCCAGGCCCGCCGCCGCCATGCGGCGTCGAGAAAGTCTTGTGCAAATTGATGTGCATGGCGTCGACGCCGAGATCGCCGGGGCGCACCTTGCCGGCGATCGCGTTGAAATTCGCGCCGTCGCAATAGAAATAGCCGCCAGCCTCGTGCACCGCGTCGGCGATCGCCTTGATGTCGCGCTCGAAAAGGCCGCACGTATTCGGGTTCGTCACCATGATCGCCGCGACATCGGGGCCGAGCTTGGCGCGAAACGCGGCGAGATCGACCCGGCCTGTCTCGTCGGCCGGAATATCATCGACAGTGAAGCCGCACTGCGCCGCCGTCGCCGGGTTGGTCCCGTGCGCCGATTCCGGCGCGAGCACGCGCTTTCGCTGCGCTTCTCCTCGCGCATCCAGCGCCGCCTTGATCGTCATCATGCCGCAAAGTTCGCCATGCGCGCCAGCCTTCGGCGACATTGCGACCGCCGGCATGCCGGTCATCTCCATCAGCCATTTCGCGAGGGTGTCGATCAATTCGAGCGCGCCCTGCACCGTCGATTGCGGCTGCAAGGGGTGAATGTCGCCAAAGCCCGGAAGCCGCGCCATCTTCTCGTTAAGGCGCGGATTGTGCTTCATCGTGCAGGAGCCGAGTGGAAACGGCCCCATGTCGATCGCGTAGTTCTTCTGCGACAAGCGTACGAAATGGCGCATCGTTTCCGGTTCCGATAATCCGGGAAGGCCGATGTCGCCGCCGCGCTTCATCGCGCCGATGCGGTCATGCCTTCCGCCAGGCGCCGGAAAATCGACGCCGGTCGAAGCGAAGGCGTCCTTCTCGAACGAAAGAGACTCTTCGATCTGCAGCGCGCGATTGCCGGTGTAGGTGACGACATCGATTGTCACGGCGTCGCCGCGGGTCGGCCGGCCTTCTCTGTTGATTGTCATACGAGCGCCCTTGCAAGCGATTTTGCGTAGGTTCCGATATCCTCATCCGTCACGCATTCCGTCGCGGCGACGATGAGGAGGTCATGCGCCGCCTGGTCATGCGGCCAGAGACGTTCGCCGGGGACGCCGGCGAGGACGCCTTCAGCGGCGAGTATTTCGACGACGCCGGTCGCGTGTTTCGGCAGG
Source organism: Parvularculaceae bacterium (assembly GCA_041739835.1). Taxonomy (GTDB): domain Bacteria; phylum Pseudomonadota; class Alphaproteobacteria; order Caulobacterales; family Parvularculaceae; genus Amphiplicatus. Next base: position 1,711 of record JBGSNB010000081.1, read on the forward strand.
CGCACGGTGAACTCGTTGAACCAGGATCTCGTCAGCACGCGGACGCCCTTCACCGATGATAACGCGTCCGCCGTCTTGCAGGCGGCTTCATGGTTGAGCATCGCGACGCGCCGAAGGCCCACTTCGCCTAGAAGCGTCATGTGGACGGTGAAAGCCAGCGCGCAGAGGCCCGAATTGGTGCAAATGTTTGACGTCGCCTTGTCGCGGCGGATGTGCTGTTCGCGCGTCGACAGCGTCAAAACGAAGCCGCGCTTGCCATCGACGTCCGTCGTCATGCCGCAATAGCGGCCGGGCGTCTGGCGGACGAGTTTCTCGCGCGTCGCGAAAAAGCCGACATAGGGCCCGCCGAAATTCAATCCATTGCCGATCGACTGGCCTTCGCCGACGACGATGTCGGCGCCCATTTCGCCGGGGCTCTTGACGGCGCCAAGAGACATGATCTCGGTGATGACGGCGATGAGAAGAACACCCTTCGCCTGGCAGGCTTTCGACAGCTGGGTCAAATCGCGCAGGTTTCCGAAGACGTCCGGCGTCTGCACGATGACGCAGGAAGTCTCGCCGTCTATCGCCGCCGCAAGGTCTTCCTGGGCCTCGATATCGATCGGCAACTGCACGATCCTGTCGCCGAGCAATTCGACATTGGTGCGCGTCACCGCCGCGTAGTGCGGATGCAACGCGCCCGAGATCACCACTTTGCCGCGCTTTGTGACGCGCCGCGCCATCAGCGCGGCTTCGGCGCAGGCGGTCGAGCCGTCATACATCGAGGCGTTGGCGACCTCCATGCCGGTCAGCGCCGCCACCTGGGTCTGGAATTCGAAAAGATATTGCAGCGTGCCTTGCGCGATTTCCGGCTGGTAAGGCGTGTAGGAAGTGAGAAATTCCGAGCGCTGAATGATGTGATCGACGCTCGCCGGCACATGATGCTTGTAGGCGCCGCAGCCGACAAAGAACGGCCCCGCTCCCGCCGCGCGGTTCTTCGCCGCCATCGCGCCCATCAGCCGCTCGACCTCAAGCTCGCCCTTGTGCGGCGGCAGATCGATCTTCGCATTGAGCGCCGATTTCGGCACGTCGGTGTATAGCTCGTCGACGGACTTCGCGCCGATCACGGCGAGCATCTGGCGGCGGTCGGCGTCGGAGAGGGGAAGGTAGCGCATCGATCAGTGCTGTTCCGAAAAGGACTTGTAGGCCGCCTCATCCATCAGCTCGTTCGCCTCCGCCGGATTCGCGGCTTTGAGCTTGACGAACCAGGCGGCGCCTTGCGGGTCGCCGTTCACTTTCGCCGGATCGTCAACGATCGCCTGATTGATCTCGACAACTTCGCCGGAGATCGGCGCGTAGACGTCGGAGGCGGCCTTCACCGATTCAACGACCGCCATGTCGTCGCCCTTCTTGAATGTCTTGCCGACCGGCGGGAGTTCGACGAACACGACATCGCCGAGCTGCTCGGCGGCGTGTACGCTGATGCCGACCGTTGCGACGGCGCCGTCGAGGCGCACCCATTCATGGTCCTTGGTGTATTTCACAGTCATGGCGATCTCCTAGCCGCGATAATAAGCGTGTGGAACAAACGGCATATCGACGACAGCCGCCGGCAGCGCCTTGCCGCGCACCATCAACTGAACGGCGGTTCCGGTCTTCGAATGCGCGCGATCGACGTAACCCATCGCGAGCGGGCCGTTCAGCGTCGGGCCGAAACCGCCCGAGGTGACAACCCCGATCTTCGCGCCCTCGGCGTCGACGATGTCGGCTCCC
>JBGSNB010000099.1:0-2363 GCA_041739835.1 Parvularculaceae bacterium
CTTTCGCCGTCTTTTCCTATGAGCGCGGCCGCATCGAGGCGGCGCCGCTCGGGGGCGAGGAAGACGCGATCAGCCTGATCGGCCGGCTCGGCTATGACGGCGCGAAGGCGCAGATCGAAAGCCTCAGCGCGCGCGTCGTTCTCGACGCGGCGTCCCTCGGCCTGCCGGTCGACCTTGGCGACCGGCATATCGCGGTCGGAACCAATTACCGTCAGCATGCGGAGGAAGCCTCCGTCGAGGGCGGGCCGTTCCTGTTTCCGAAATATGTAAGGCCGACGCCCGCGCGCGCCGCGATCCCGTCGGGCGACGCGCTTCTCGATTACGAGGTCGAGCTTTGCCTCGTCGCGACCCAGCCGATCGCCGGGCGCGAAAAAGCGCAAGGCGGCCTTGTCCTGTGCAATGACGTCACCGACCGCGCGACGCTGCTCCGCAATCTCGACCCCGAAGCTCCCGAATCCGGCGAGGGGTTCACCAGCGGCAAGAGCGCGCCCGGCTATCTGCCGGTCGGCGATCTTTTCGTCGCGCCGCGCGACCTTGCCGCCTTTGTCGGGACGCTGACCTTGCAGCTCTCCGTCAACGGCGCCGAGCGCCAAAGGGCGCCGGCGACCTTATGGATCTGGGATTATGGCCGTATCCTCGACGAGGCGCGCGCGCAGCAAGGCCGCGAATGGGCCTATCGGGACGGCGCCGCGCGGCTTCCCTTCGACTCGGACGGCGCGGTCCCCGCGCGCACGATGATCCTCGCCGGCACGCCGGGCGGCACCGTCTTCAAGGGGATCTACAAAAGCGCCTATGCGCGCGGCCTCGCCCGCTGGATCGCCGGCGGCTTTCAGGGCGGCGTCGCGAGCCATGTCGTCGAAAGCCACCTAAGCGCCGCGAAAAAACGCGGCGACTATCTGCAGCAAGGCGACGTCGTCACCATCGAAGTCGACAGGATGGGCGCGCTGGCGAACCGGGTGGAGTGAGGGGGTCAGGCCGGCTTGCATTCGACGCCCGAGACATGGCTCGACAAGGCGCGCCAGCCGAGCGGCGCGTCGCCCGCCCGCTCCAGCAAATTTGACGAGGCATAGACGTGCCGGCACGGCTTGCCGTCGTCATCCGTGCGATCGCTCGAGCCGCGGCCGACAATGATGACAAGATCGTCTCTCAGCCAGACGAACTTTGTTATTTCGTACCGGAAATTGGCCGGCATCCACGGATCGGCCCGTACCGCCGCGAGCTCCTCGGCGCGCGGCGTCATCGAACCGTCCGGACCGATATTGACGAACGCCGCGTCGAGAAAGGCGGCGAGCCCTTCGGCGTCCTGCGTGCGGTAAAAGCCCGGCCAGGCGTCGGTCTTGATCTGCGTCAGCGCCGCTTCGTCCGCGGCGCGATGGCCCTCATCGGCGGACGCGGAAGCGAATGCGACCAGAAATGCGGCGGCGACTGCAGCGATGACCCGCATGGCCTTGACCCTTTCGACAACGCTGAAGTCTCACCCCAGCAGGGCGCGCCAGACAACGTCGCCGCGGCGAGACGTGAGATCGCCGCGCCGAACGGAATATCATCGAGGCGGCGCAGCCTTGGCCCCTTCGTGACGCGCAGTCGGCGCTCCTCAGGGTGAAGAAAGGTCAGCGCGGCCTGCACCTTGCGGCGCCGCGCGTCCGCGGGTCGTCAGGAAGGGGGCGCGCATTGCGCCCGTTAACCATCCCGCTTTCGTAACCCCTTGAGTCCACAACCGAAAATAAATCCGTCCCCCACCCCCTGCGGAGGCCTTATGATCGGTTTCGGGCGCTTTTTGCGCCGGCGATGGAGCGCGTGAAGGATCTGATGGTCGATTGGTCGAACAGGAGACGGGCGAAGGCGGGTGGGCGCGCGGCGAGGCTGGCGCGGCGGGAGAAAAACACCCGTCTTTGGGACATCCGGCAAATACGGACAAAAACGCAACGATCCGCGCCGGCGCAGGAAACGTTCCGCGGCCCGGCGCGGGGGTTATCGGGGCTTTACGGAGAATTCGCGCGAATTTTCGAGCAACGGGGGAATGCCGCTCCACTCCCCGCGCCCGCTTGCGGCAGAGGAAAAAAAGAGGCCCGCGCATGACCCGCACCCTTCACATCATCGGCGCGGGGCTTGCGGGATCGGAAGCGGCCTGGCAGGCGGCGGAGACGGGCGCCCGCGTCATCCTGCACGAGATGCGCCCTGCGCGCATGACCGAAGCGCACAAGACCGGCGATTGCGCCGAGCTTGTCTGCTCCAATTCCTTCCGCTCCGACGACAAGGAGACGAACGCGGTCGGCGTGCTGCATGAAGAGATGCGGCGCGCGGGTTCGCTCATCATGCGCTGCGCCGACGCCCATCAGGTGCCGGCCGGGGCGGCGCTCGCC
>JBGSNB010000141.1:0-1773 GCA_041739835.1 Parvularculaceae bacterium
GCGCGCGCGCGGCAAAGACCGTCAAAGGCGCCGGCGCGCGCGAGGTTCTCGACCGCCCGCTTGCCGATCTGCCGCAGGTCGATGCGCTCGGCGAATTCATAGACATCCGTAAACGGACCATGCCGGCGCCTCTCGTCGGCGATGAGGCGCATCGCCGCTTCGCCGACATTCTTGACGGCGCCCAGCGCATAGACGATGGCGCCGCCGCTGACCGAAAAATCCGCCTCCGACGCATTCACATGCGGCGCCCGGACGTCAATGCCGCTGCGCCGCGCCTCTTTCAGGAAAATCGCAAGCTTGTCGGTGTTCGCCATGTCGTAGGTCATCGACGCCGCGAGAAATTCCGGGCCGTGATTGGCTTTGAGATACGCGGTCTGATAGGCGATATAGGCGTAGGCGGCGGCGTGCGACTTGTTGAAGCCATAGCCCGCGAATTTCTCGACGAGATCGAAAATCGACGCGGCCTTGTAAGGATCGACGCCCTTCGCCTTCGCGCCGTCGACGAAGCGGGCGCGCTGCTGATCCATCTCCTCCTTTTTCTTTTTGCCCATCGCCCGGCGCAGGAGATCCGCCTCGCCGAGCGAATAACCGGAGAGGATCTGGGCGATCTGCATCACCTGTTCCTGATAGATGATGACGCCGTAAGTCTCTTTCAGCGCGGCTTCGAGCGAAGGATGGAGATAGTCCGGCTGCTGCAGGCCCTGTTTGCGCTCGACATAGGTTGGAATGTTCTCCATCGGCCCGGGCCGGTAGAGCGAAACCAGCGCGATAATATCCTCAAGACAGTCCGGCTTCATCGCGCGCAGGGTCTGGCGCATGCCCGAACTTTCGAGCTGGAAGACGCCGACCGTCGCGCCCTCGCCCAGCATGTCGAAGGATTTCTTGTCGCCGAGCGGCAAGCGATGCGGATCGACCGCGCCGCCCGATTTGCGGACGAGCTGCGCCGCGCGCTCGATCACGGTCAATGTCTTGAGGCCGAGGAAATCGAATTTCACAAGCCCCGCCGGCTCGACCCATTTCATATTGTACTGGGTCGCCGGCATGTCGGACCGCGGGTCGCGATAGAGCGGCGTCAATTCGTCGAGCGGCCGATCGGCGATGACGATGCCGGCGGCATGGGTCGAGGCGTGGCGGTAGAGGCCTTCAAGCTTCAGCGCCTTTTCGAGCAGCGCGGCGACGCCCTCATCGCGGTCCCGCTCCTCCCTGAGGCGCGGCTCCGTCGCGATCGCTTCGGCGAGCGTCACCGGACTGGCCGGATTGTTCGGCACCAGCTTGCAGAGCCGATCGACCTGGCCAAAGGGCATGCCGATGACGCGCCCGACATCGCGCAAGACCGCACGCGCCTGCAGCTTGCCGAAGGTGATGATCTGCGCGACGCGGTCGGCCCCGTATTTCTTCTGGACGTAGCGGATGACCTCGTCGCGCCGGTCCTGGCAGAAGTCGATGTCGAAATCGGGCATCGACACGCGTTCGGGATTGAGAAAGCGTTCGAACAGGAGGCCGAACCGCAAGGGGTCGAGATCGGTGATCGTCAGCGACCACGCGACGAGGGAGCCGGCGCCTGAACCCCTCCCCGGCCCCACCGGAATGCCTTCCTTCTTCGCCCATTTGATGAAGTCGGCGACGATGAGGAAGTAGCCGGGGAACCCCATCTTGTTGATGACATCGAGTTCGAATTTGAGGCGGTCCCAATAGGTCGCCGCGTCGGCCGCGAGTTCGGTCGCGGCGAGGCGCTCCTTCAGGCCCTCGCGCGCCTGCTGCTCCAGTTCCTGC
>JBGSNB010000149.1:0-1576 GCA_041739835.1 Parvularculaceae bacterium
GGACCGCATGTCTCCACCCTGCGCCTTCGGCGCGAACGCGCCGGTGGCGCGCCGCGCCGCATCCCAGCGAATGACCGACGACACGCCAACGCCGAAACGTTTCGCGGCCGCACGCCGGCTCATGCCGCCATCGACGGCAGCCAAGGCCCGCGCGCGAAGATCCATGGAAAGTGGTTTGCCCATCCCAAAGCCCATCAAATGCTCCGGGTAGACTGAATCACGCATTCGACCCGCCGGGAATCCCCTAGCGATTCATGACGCTCGGGAACCGCTCTAATCTTCGCTATCCTGCCCGGCAACAGGAGGTGACGCATGACAAATCCAGCCCTGCCGCTGACCGGCGGCTGCCATTGCGGCGCGCTCCGCTATGAACTCTCCGCGCCGCCCTTGATGATCTATAATTGTCATTGCACGAACTGCCAGAAGATCACCGGCAGCGCGTTCACCGTCTCCGCCACCGTTCTGGAAGGCGCACTCTCCTTCACCAAAGGCGCGCCCGCCCGCGTCGAATGGAGCGCCGATTCAGGCAATCGACGCTTCGGCCTTTTCTGCGGCGGCTGCGGTTCTCGCGTCGCCAATGGCCAGATCCCGTCGATCGGCATGCTGAGCCTTCGCGCCGGCACATTCGATGACATAAGTTGGGTCGAGCCCGTCGGCGATATCTGGACGAAGAGCGCGCAGAAATGGGTGAAGCTGCTGCCGTTGCAGGCGGAAGGTCAGCCCGGGGATTATGCGCCCTTCCTTGAGGCCTACCGCGCGCAACAGCGCTTTTGACGCCGAAACATTGCTGCGCCGCAGCTTCGAATTCGCTTCAGGCAACGGCCGGCGCGCCGTAAAATCGCGCCCGCCTCAACCTCAGGGAGGAATGTCATGCCGAAACTCAATCCGGTCGGAATTGCGGTCGCGTCGATTGCGTTCTTCATCGTCGGTTTTCTCTGGTACGGCGTCATCTTCATGGACGCGTGGATGGCCGGGCACGGCCTCACGCAAGACGACGCCGGCAGTTCGGTCTGGATGCTGGGCGGGTTCGTCATCACCGTGATGCAGGTGATCGGCCTGGCGCTGGTCCTGAAATGGAAGGGCGTTGCGGGTCTTGCCGATGCGGCGACGACGGCGGCGCTCCTATGGGCGCTCCTCGCGCTGCCATTCGTCCTTTACGCCTATATCTATCTGCCGGCGCATAATCCGACATTGCTGATGGTCGACGCCAGTCATCTGCTGGTCGGCTGGGTCGTCGCGGCGGCCATCCTGTCGCGCTTCAAATAGGCGCTGCGCGGCTAACCCTATTTGAGGCGCTTCACGCGGATTCGGCGGCCGATTTCGTTGATCGTCATCCAGTAACCGCCGACCGCGCCCTTCTTGACGGTGACAGTGAGGGCGCCGCCGCCCTTGTGCGGGCGAATGACGGCGCGGTCGCTTTCAAGCTGGCGCCAGACTTGCCCGTTGTCGAGGACGATGGTGACGTTCTTCAGCGGTCCGACGCTGATCTCGACGACGCCGGCGTCGAGCCGCGCTTCTTGCGCCTCCTCGCGCCTGGCGCGCTGGGTGGAGGCGAGTTGCTCCGCGCCGAACAAGG
>JBGSNB010000156.1:0-2455 GCA_041739835.1 Parvularculaceae bacterium
GCGATCGCGGCGTCGCGCACTTCCGCCTCGGAAGCGCCGGGCCGGCCGAAGCGGATATTGTCGGCGGCGCTGCCGGCAAACAGCGGCGCGTTTTGCTGCACGATCGAAATCGACCGGCGCAGCTCGGCCGGATCGAGATGCCGGATATCGACGCCGTCGATCGAAATCGCGCCCGATTGCGGATCGTAAAAGCGCAGCAGCAACTGGAAGATCGTCGACTTGCCGGCGCCGGACGGGCCGACCAGCGCGGTCGTGCGGCCGCTGGCGAATTCGATGCTGACGCCGTTCAGCGCCTGCATGGTCGGGCGCGCCGGGTAAGCGAAAGCGACATCGCGGAAGGAAAGATCGCCGCGCAAGGGCTTCGGCAAAGCGGCGACCGGAGCGACCGCACGGATCTCCGAGCGGGCGGAGAGGAGCTCCATCAGACGTTCGGTGGCGCCGGCGGCGCGCATCACTTCGGCATAGGTCTCGGTCAGCATGCCGATGCCGGAAACCGCGACAAAGGCGTACATCACGAATTGCGTCATCGCGCCGGGCGTCAGCGCGCCGGACTGGACCTGCGTCGCGCCGAACCACAAGACCGCGATCAGCCCGCCGAGCACGAAGGAGAAGATGACGCCGGTCATATAGGCGCGCACGCGGATGCGTTGCAGGGCGACGGCGAAGGTCGTCTCGACCGCTTCGTGGAAATTGTCGCGCTCCTGCGCTTCGCGGGTGAAGGCCTGCACGGTCTCGATGGCGCCAAGGCTCTCCGACGCGCGGCCCGACGCCTGGGCGAGGCTGTCCTGGCTGGCGCGCGACAGGCGCTGCACGCGCCGCCCGAAAAAGAAGATCGGCCCCAGCATCAAGGGTCCGACCGCCAGCATCATCAGCGACAATTTCCAGCTGACGAAGAACATCAGGACAAGCGCGCCGATCGTCGTCGCGGTGGTCCGCAGCGCCACCGAGATCGACGAGCCGACCAGCGTCTCGATCAGCGTCGTGTCGGTGGTCAGGCGCGACAGCACCTCGCCGGTGCGGACATTGACATAGAAAGATGGGCTGAGGCCGAGAAGATGGCCGTAAACCGCCTCGCGAATGTCAGCGACGACGCGCTCGCCGAGGCGGCTGATGAAATAATAGCGCATCGCGCTGGCAAGGCCGAGCCCGACCGCGACGGCGAAGCCGGCGAGAAAATAACCGGTCAGGTCGTCGCCGAATTCCATCCGCCGGCAGATCGTCGCGTCGGCGGCGCCGCCAAAGCCGCAATCGACGACAAGCCGGAACGCGGCGGGCAGCAGCAAGGTCAGCGTCGAAGCGAGAACCAGGAACAGCGAGAACGCCGCCAGCAATCCCTTGTAACGCAGGACGAACGGCGCAAGCCGCGCCAGCGGCCGGATCGTGCGCGCCTTCGCCCGATGTTCGGCGTCACGCTCCATCTCGGCGGCGAAGGAAGAGCCGCGGTCGGCGTCGGCGCGCGCCGCGGTCGGATCATTGTCAATGGTCATCAAATTACGCTTTCGGCGCGCCTTCGTTCTGCGCGCCCGGCGGCACGAAGGTCATCACGGTCTGGAACGCCGCGGCCGCCGCCGCGCCGCCGGAGACGCAGAGCAACAGCCCGCTGATGGTGTCGCCGAGCAGGATTTGCGCGAACTTGGCCGCGAACAGGAAGAGAATAAGGGCGACCGCCGCGCGCGCGTAAAACTTCACCAGATCGGCGAAGGCGTCGCCGCCATGAAACTGCGCCGCGAAACGCGGCCAGGCGAGATAGATATAGATCCAGCAGCCAAAGCCGGCGGCGACGATCGCCGGCGCCAGCGACCAGCCGCGAAAGAGCCCGGTGAGGATGTTGCGGGCGTCGGTGAAACTGATCGCCGCGAGCGCCGCGCCGATGACGCCATAGACCGCGGTGACGCCGAGGGTCATCAGCGGCTTGGCGTAACGCGCGCGCGGAAAAGCACCGTCCTTCGGCGGTATGCCCCAGTTTCTCGTCAATGCGTCGTCATCCCGTGGCGGCTCCGGAGAGTTTTGACCGGACCTGCAAAAATACCTGCTCGAACATGGATTCGGTCAATCGGCCCGTATTCGTATTGTAACGCGAGCAATGATAGCTGTCGAATATAGAGACGCCGGACGGCGCCGGGTGTTCGGAGCCATGACCGAAGGGCGCGTCCTTCGGCTTCAGCCCAAGGGCCGCAAGCGTCGATTCGTGAGCGATCCGGCCAAGGCAGACGATCGCCCTCAACTCAGCAAGGCTCTTGATTCGCGCCGCCAGGAATGGACGGCAGGCGCGGATCTCGACCGGGGTCGGCTTGTTGGCCGGCGGCGCGCAGCGGACCGCATTGGTGATCATCGCCTCGACCAGCGTCAGCCCGTCATCCGGACGCGCGTCGTATACGCCGCGCGCAAAGCCGAACTTCGTCAGCGTCCGATAGAGCAGATCGCCGGCGAAATCACCGGTGAACGGCCGGCCGGT